>CAZHJW010000062.1:3006-12360 GCA_964533265.1 uncultured Pedosphaera sp. | reverse complement strand
CAGTCTGGCCTGTGTCCTTGTACTGCTCAGAGCCGCAAAACCCTGTCCTCCGTCGCGTGCTGCCAAAGCGTACTGTTCCTCTGCCTCGCCCAGTTTTCCGCGAATAAGTAGAGCCTCGGCAAGTGTCGCCGCCAGCCAGTAATATTCGCCCTCACAATCCTCCGTCAAACGGTCCTCACAGATTGCCTGAACCTCCAAGGCAATACGACGAGCCAGGACACGTTTGCCGCTGATAAGCCCGACCGCTGCCGCATTGATCCCGGTGTAATAGCCACCGGTTGTCCGGTAGGCATGGTGGTAAAGTTCAAAACATTTTTTCAAATGCCTCGTTGCATCCTGTTTGTCGATGGCCAGCTGCCAAAGATCCTTATGGGTGCGTGCAAGAAGACCAAGGGTTTCCTCATCGGCATGACCTGCATCAGCCAATTGACGAAGAGCCACGTTGGCTGCTTCTGGCGAACCGGTGCGCGCCAAAGCCAAAGCCTGCATTTGGGCTAATCGATGGTCTGACTTGAAGCATGCAAGACCTGCTGCTGCAATATCATAAGCTAAAAAACCTTCACCCAAGTCCAGCGCTACCTTGGCAGCCTGCTGGTAAATCTTGGAGGAGGATTCCCATGTCGCATCACGTGCCTGCCATATCTCGGTTAACTGTTGGAGAGAACCCCTCGCCCCATCCAGTGCCTTAAGAACGCGGTCGGTGCGAGTTTTTGACGCCATGAAATTTACTTGGACGGAATTAACTTACCGTCAGGTCCCACATGAACTTCCTTGGAGTCTTTAGGGATTTTAGTGCGAGTGGTTTTCCCACCGGGCCAACGCACCGCCAGATGGGTTGGTGTAGCTTCCTTTGAACCCAAAACTTGTACAGCAGAATCCTGTGACCAATAACCCGAACCGGCAGTAATCAACCGCGCCGGACCAAACTTTCCCCCTTCCAAAACCAAACGAACCACGCTTCCTACTCCAGTGGGATTAGCCGGTCCGGCGTTCACTTTCACACGCAACCCGGGCCTAGCTTCCTTGTTCTGGTAGAGGCGGGCAAGGGCACCATTTTGGGTAATCACCAAATCAGGCCGACCGTCCTTGTTAAAGTCACTGACAGCAGAACCACGTTGCTCACCATAAATCCTGATGCCCGATTCAATTCCCTTAACTGGCTCCAGCCCACCCTTGCCATCACCCATCATCAACAGACCGCGTCCTCCATCACTGCGAGGAGTTTCACGTTGCGAGGCAAAAAAGTTTTGGGCCACAAACACGTCCTCCTTGCCATCATTATTAAAGTCGGCAACGTTCAGGCCAAATACGGGCGCAAACTGCGCCTCAATCGGAAAGGCTCGCGCTTCAAATTTTCCATCGCGATTCATGAAAAGCGTGTGTTCCAAAACATTGGCTTCCAGAACAGTGCCCTCTTTCAAGCATTCGCCATAGATCTCCTCAAGGCTACGGTCTCCAAAAAGCTCAAAGGACTCATTACGTTTGCCAATAAACGACATGGCACGGGTCGTGCAAGACCGACCTCGTTCGGGCACCATTTTACCGGTAAGTTTATCACGATGATATTCGACTATGTCCAAGACTCCGTTCTCATCAAAATCACTGTAGCTGATGCGAAGAGGCTCCTTGAAACTGTACGAGTGCTCGTACTTACTATTGCGACCCCAGTTCCCAGCTACAATATCAAGGCGGCCGTCCCCATCGAAATCTCCCAAGGCCACACTGTTCCACCAACCCTTGTGGGTATCGAGGCCCAATTCCTTGGTTGTATCAACAAATTTGCCAGCATCATTACGCATCACCTTTACCGGACCCCATTCAAGAGCAATAATCAAATCCGCATCGCCGTCCTGATCCAGATCACCAAAAACCGCCCCACTGACCAAACCGAATTTCTCAAACACCTTGGAGTTGGCCTCATCGGCTTTGAATTCTCCATCATTATTGAGAAACAATCTGGAATCGGCCGGCTCTGGGTAACGCTCGGGCACCGTGCGACCACCCACAAATAAATCCAGATCACCATCTCCATCCACATCAGCCGCAGCCAAGGGGCCGGTAGTAGCCAGTGACCCAGACAATAAATTGGATTGAATCAGGTTTTGTCCTAGGGAATAACCAACGACTGGGGCCGGCTGCATGAACGCCTTACCAGGTTGTTCATAATTGGACTGGCCAGCCATGATGAGAGGCTTCGCTGTCCCGGTTTTCGGAGTCATAACCAGTAACCCCGCCTGATCAAGTTGGTTCCGAAGCCCTCGCTGACCGGTGAAACCCGAGCCATCTTCACGACTCAGGTGCACCACCAATTCACCGCCTTTGCCTGAGCCAATAATAAGGTCATCCCAACCATCCTGATTCAGATCGGCCCAAGCAATTCCTGGCCCCAACTGGCTAAAACGGTTGGGCAAAAGGGATTGATAAGTAAAATCATCAAACACGGTTTCATTGTGTTTAATCCAGGCCTTTTGCGTGGACCCATCCGAACTACGAACCGAAAATGATTTGAGTAAATGATCGGCTGACACAAACAAGGGAGGACGCAGATTTACCACTGGAATTTTGTACGGCTCGTTTTCGACAGGCTCTTCAACCGAATAAAGATGGTTCGGTTTTACATTTTCGATCAAGGTACGGTGCAGTTGCCCGTTGCGCCTCCAAATTATTTCCAGCTGAAGATTATCAGTCACTGTGCCGGTACCAAAAACCAGCATAGTATCACTACCGGAGGCATAACCCCCACCACAGACCACCTCATGCTCCAGCGGGGCAGGCCCTCCGGGACCACCCAAAAGGCGTACTTTTGCTCCAATCGCCTGAGAATTTAATCCATGGCTCCGTAGTTTAACCGCCACACGAGGAGCAACCGATTCATTGCGGTAAACCTCCAGTGGTGAAGTCCAGTTGTTGAAAACCATATCCAGATCCCCGTCCCCGTCGAAGTCAGCCTGCGCCAATCCCCCGGTCACAGCCTTGGTACTAAAGCCCCAATCATCACTCATATACTTGAAGGTTAGGTCTCCATTGTTCCGATAAGCCACATTCTGCGTAGGTAACTTCGGAAACCACTCGCGGGTAAGGAGAAGATCTTCAAGCTTGTTGGTGTCGCGACCCGCATCAGTTACCCGCTTTTGAGCATCCGAATCCATAAAGTCACGAGTCATCCCCGTGGCGACGATAAGATCCTCATAACCATCGAGGTCGACATCCGTGAAGCTCACCCCCCAAGACCATTCGGTAGCTTTCAAACCGGATAATTGTGCCACCTCTGCCCATGTTGCATCACCACGGCCCAGTTGAAGCGTGTTTTGCATAATTTGCGGACGGTTGTTGATGAGGCCAATCCCTGATTCGGTGACCTGCATGTCTCCCATTTGCGTCTTTCGCCGTTTATGGGATCGGCTCAACATATCCGCAGTCAGAAAATCAATGTGCCCGTCACGGTTTACATCTGTAAAATCCATGCCCATTGAAAACTGACTGGTACGCCGCATGGCATGCGGATGGGCCTGGCGAAAATATCCTCGACCATCATTAAACCACAAACGGTCGGGACTGGCAAAATCGGCCGTGATATATAAATCAGGATCACCATCCCCATCTATATCCCTAAAAATAGCCTCATGACTCGGATCACGGGGACGCTTCATCAATCGGCCTTGGTAATCCACAAAACGCCGTTCCCGATCAGAAACCGCGACAAAACCCCCTTTCCCGTTGTTGAGATACAACTGATCCTCCATATACGCTGGGCGCATTTGAGGAATCGCGCCCTCGCCTTTAAATAAACCCTCAATGTGGGATTTTTCATCAATGTCATAGTATTCCCAAAAAATTTCCGGCGGAATCCGCTTCTCACGAATTGCATTAAGACCCAGTTTTTGGATTTCCAAGGCATAGTCCATATCGAGTTCCTGATTCAGGAACACTTTCACAAAGCCGGTCGTATACATATCTAAATCCCCGTCCCCATCCACATCAGCAAATGCTGCGGAGACAGTTCCCCCTCGTGGATTGTATACCCAGCCTACTCCGCGGTTTTCAGCAAACCGACCCTGACCATCATTGAGGTACATGAAATTCCTTCCATCCAGTAAAGAGGTCAGCACCAGATCCAGGTCCCCATCTCCATCCACATCTGCAAAGATTGCTCCACTCAAACGCCAACCTCGGCAGACTACTCCAGCTGCTTCAGTTTGGTCCTCAAACTTCCAATTACCCTTGTTGATGTAAAGTGCATTGGCAGTTTCCATGCCGCACACATAAAGATCCACCAACCCATCACCATTGACATCACCAACAGCCAAGCCCGAATGACCAGTCTCACGTATGGGCACATTCTTCAGGGGAAAGTATTTACTTTTCGGAGAAAGACCCGTTGTTTGAGTGGCAAGCAATTGAAACCCGTCTTTACCTTTTGCAGGCAAACCCAGCGGAGTGACTACAACCCCACCCTCTTTCCCGAACAGGGTGCTCATTCCAGCCAGCAGGGTCAGCGTCATCCCGAAAACAAGGTTCATGCACGGAAGTGTAGCTCTTGGGAGAGCTCAGCAAAAGCTTTCTTGAAGGTGAATTATCTGCTACTTGGAACTCGTGTCTAGCCTATCCAGCAATCAGGGGAGAGCTCTTTTGTACAAGGGAGCCGGCGCCATTATTCTATTGCTGGTTGCGTTAATTGTCTTTTTTAGAGTGCAACCCGATGAACCCGTTCAGCCCGTGTTCGAGTGGTTGACCCCCAATCATCCTGCCTCGGCAATCACCAATGGAATTGATCGCCTCGCGGTGATGGAGAACTTCAACGGGCTTGATACCATGATCGCCAACGAGTGCTTCGCACCCGTTAAGCTGAACCCCCGCCAGTTTCAATCCGAACGCCAATATAAACTCGCCTCCCAGTTTATGGCTGACATGAACCAGTATAATAGCACTGAAAAAGTTGCAGCATTTATCGACGCAGCCAAGCAAGTTATCGGAGCCACCCAAGGAGGAGTAACTCAAACCGCCATTGAGCACTTCAGCACCTTCGCAGGCAGTCGCTCCATACTGGAGAGCAACGGTGACCAGGAAGTATTGGCAGTCACCTATCAAATTGCCAATAAGCGCCTGCAACAACTCACCTCCCACGAACAAATCAAACTGGTCAGAGAGATGACCGAACGTGGTCTCCTCAACCAACTGAAACAGTCAGGCATCGAGATCACGCATCCGGATACCAAGCTAACCCAACCGCAACAAATATTACGCTATTGGGAACTTACCAGCACCCGATATCTGATTACCCAAACCGGCAACCAAGCCACCAGCCAATTTATTCACGCCCAATTCCTTAGCAAGCACCGCCCCATATATATCAATGCAATCAATGCAGTGATTGATCCGGTACAGAAACGATTCGAATCTGCCGCTTTGCTTGCAGTTGATCCTGGATCAGAAGAATCCGGGCTTAAGTTACGTGAATCACCCAAAGGGACTCTAGCACTGATGAAATTCAGTGGAGCTCTCCCTCGAGCAAAACTCTACTCAGACTGGCAAGATGGGGTGAACTCAAAAACTGCCCGCGAAATTCTTTTTAGCCCGGGCTTCATCCCCCAGATACAGGTTGTGATCCGTGAAGAGAATATCCCCGCACCTCAACGGCCTGCTTCCACGGTAAAAATGTCTCCAGTGCAACTTATTGCGCTGGATAACCAGCAAGCGATCTTGAAAATTCCTTCCTTGGGCCATAATACCGTATTACTTCTAAACAGCGGTTATGATCCTAATTGGCAGGTTAGCATTTCAGGTCAACCTGCTAAACTATTGCACGCTAATCTGGATGCCTGTGCTGTTCATCTCAAAGCATCTGATAAAGTACGCACTATTGTTTTCCACAAGCCATAATCTGTAGCCGAACCAATTGGCTTGCCTGTTTATCCTCATACCCTAATATGTTCACGTTAGAACGAACGTAAATTATGTTCATCCCTGAAAACCAGCTCGTCTCCCGCCGTGACGCACTCAAAAGTGTCGCCTGTGGCTTTGGAGGACTGGCAACGGGAGCGATGGCTCATCATCAGGCCATGGCGGCCAATCCGCTGGCCCCAAAGATGGTGCATCATGCGCCGAAGGCAAAACGGGTAATCTTCCTCTTCATGGCCGGCGGCGTGAGCCATGTGGATTCGTTCGATTACAAACAAAAGCTCTTCGATGACCACGGTAAAATGGTGCGCTTTGATGATGCACGCACGCTGGCCAAGACGCGCAAAATTGTCGAGCACGCCGTCAAGAGACCCCTCTGGAAATTTACAAACTACGGCCAATGCGGCCAACCGGTTAGTGAACTTTTTCCGCACATGGCCCAGCACGCAGATGATCTTTGCGTCCTCAAGGGAATGCACACTGAAGGCGTGGCCCATGGCCCGAGCACCCTTTTCATGCACTCGGGCACCATCAACTTGATTCGACCCAGCATGGGCTCTTGGGTGAATTATGGCCTAGGCTCGGAAAATGAAAACCTTCCTGGGTTTATCAGTATTGGTCCCTCAATGGGTAACGGTGGTCCACGCAACTATAGTAACGCCTTTCTCCCTTCGGGCTACCAAGGTACACGAATCGGGCGTGCAGGCATCCCTGCCAAAGATTCAACCATCAAGAATATTACCGCACCGGACGTGGACTCAAGGGAACAGCAAAAACAATTTGAGCTCTTACGAAAAATAAACACCGAACAAGCCAAACGCCGACCTGGAGACGATGAGCTCGAATCAGTCATTAGCTCCTTCGAGCTGGCATGGCGGATGCAAAATAATGCGCCTGGGATTCTCGATCTATCCAAAGAGAACCCCAACACACTCGAGATGTACGGAATCAACCAGAAGCCAACCGATAATTTCGGGCGCTACTGTCTGATGGCCCGGCGCTTAAGTGAAGCCGGCGTGCGTTATATTCAAGTTAATTACACCGACAATGGTAATAATCCCTCCTGGGACCAACATTCCAACATGCCAAAGCACATGGAACATGCCCGGGCAACTGACAAGCCCGTAGCCGCACTTCTGCAGGATCTCAAGCAGCGTGGATTACTCGATGACACCATCGTATGGTGGGGCAGCGAATTTGGCCGGACTCCCTATGCCCAGAATAAAGGCACCGGACGCGATCATAACCCTGATGGCTTTACCGTTTGTCTGGCTGGAGGGGGCCTCAAACCGGGCTTTGCCCATGGCAATACCGACGAATACGGTCACCATGCTGTGGAGGGCAAGGTGCACATGCACGACCTCCATGCCACCATCCTGCATCAGCTCGGCCTCGACCATGAGAAGCTAACCTACCGCTACGACGGCCGTGACTTCCGCCTTACTGACGTACACGGACGCGTTGTTAAAGAGATTATCGCGTAAACAATTCTCTTTTTCTCCCCACAGAATTCCTCAGTCTTGCCAACATTCGGCAATCCATTATCCTGACCGCAACCCTTATTATGAAAAAGACACTGCTGACTCTCGGAATAATTTTAAGCCTAAACGCAATCGCTGCTCAGGGTCTGTGGACGGATGCAAAAGACAAAACCTTACCTCCTGATTTCGACATTCAAGGGGAATATATGGGTGAACTCTCCTGCGGGTGTGATTTCGGGGCTCAAGTCATCGCTCTGGGGAATGGTGAATTTCAAGCCATCCTGTATCCACTAGGGTTGCCCGGAGCAGATTGGGAGCGCGGTGATGAACGGACACTACTGAGCGGTAAACTTGATGGGAAAAAAGCCGTGTTCAATGCAGCTGAGGGAAAGCGGCGTTATCTTGGAAATAAATCCAATGAATTCAGCGCTACCAGTCAATTCCCGCCCAAGGGACATAAAGAGGGAGGCACTGCCGTTATTGAAAATGGCAAGATGACAGGTAAACACGGAAAGAAAACCTTTGAGTTAAAACGTGTAGTACGCAAAAGCCCCACAATGGGAACCAAGCCCTCCAAGGATGCAGTCGTGCTCTTTGATGGCTCCGGTAAAACTGAATGGCAGGGCGGTCGTGTGGATGGAAAAACCAAGTTACTCAACACCGATGGACGTGACATTAAAACCACACGTAATTTCCAGAATTATACCATGCACATGGAATTCCTTCTTCCCTTCAAACCCGCCGCACGCGGTCAAGGTCGCGGTAACAGCGGTTTTTATCAAGTGGACCATTATGAGGTACAGATTCTCGATTCATTTGGTCTGGAAGGACGTAACAACGAATGTGGTGGCGTCTATACCAAGGCCGAACCGATCGTAAACATGTGCCTGCCTCCACTCCAATGGCAAACCTACGATGTGGAGTTCACCAATGCGGTGATAAAGAACGGCAAAAAGATCAAGAATGCCCGCATGACACTTAAACATAATGGTGTGGTGATTCACAAGGATCTGGATATCAACGGCAAGACCGGCGGTTCACGCCGCGATCCTGAGGGCACGCCAGGTCCCATCAAGCTACAGGGGCACGGCAACCCTCTGCAGTTTCGCAACGTATGGATTGTGGAGAACAAGTAGTGGATCTTGGTTCTCCCATGAAAGTCGTCCGAATTTCCGCTTTCGCATTGGCAATAACATTCCTCTTTACCGGATGTGCCGGCTTGAATGGTCTAGCTCAAAAAACAGGCCCCAAGTACGAGGCCGAAATTCAGTCATGGCAAAAGGTGATAAAGAATCAGGGTGGTAACGGCATGTGGTTGGTAACCCGTGGCTACCGCAGGGGAGATGATGTCGTTGCTATCCTAACCTGCTCATCCCTATCACACGTCGGCATTCTGGATGCCGATAAAGAAGAAGTGATCGAATCCCTCTGGAACGGAAATGCAACCAATAGCCTCGCTAATTTTGTGGAGATATCCCACCGGGTGATATTGGTAAAACCGGAAGGTTGGACGCCCGAGACCGGAAGTGAGGCGTTAGCCAAGGCCCGCAGTGAGTTGGGTAAAAAATATGACTTTAGTGGCCTAATCGGACTTCCGAGTACAAATCGATGGTACTGCAGCGAATTAGCCTCGTGGTGTTGGGGTCGTCAACCAGACCGGAAAGGACCATGGAATGTCATCCATCCCAGAAGACTAGAGAAGATGGGAACTGTGTTGTTTGACTCCGGCTCACGCGATGGACAACCGGACAACTAATTTTACCCTTTTTTGCGCAGCGGCCCGGAGCGGTTGCGGGAATTAAGCTCCACCTTCGGACTATCTGCAACATGCACCCACACGTGTACGTGTGGAGCACCACGCCAGTGCCAGACAAAGGCAGGCCCTTCCAGACGCCAGTTATCCCAAATTCCATCTCCACCAAGGTCATCGCGCTGATAAAAGGTGAGGTGGCACTGGTCTAGGCCTCCATTTTTC
>CAZHJW010000062.1:0-2906 GCA_964533265.1 uncultured Pedosphaera sp. | reverse complement strand
CTCCATACATAATGGGCCCGGCAAAAGCAACGTGTTCAGCAGAATTCCCATCACAACGCAAGGTTCCGTGACGACCACTTTGAACAAACTCAAACTGATCGGTGCCCGGTTTGCCAAAAATGGCAATCGCCTGCCGTACTCCCCACCCTTTCATGTCGTGAGTCAACTGCTGATCAAATCTACTCACCCAATCGGGATTCAACAGCCCTTCCCATATTGCCCGAATTATTTCCTGCTGTTGCTTGTTAAAAAACGAACTGCGGATGAGCGGTTTGGTGATAAGCCAGTTGTTGGATATGTGTTTGCGTAAAAGACCGTTATGATTTTTGTAATCCCAATCGAAACAAACGGACTTACGCTGTTTTTCATTTAGATTATCATAAAGCTTCTTCACCAATGATTCAGAGGAGGGATTGCGTGCGGCCACAACCGGCAAAGCAGAACTCGCAAACGCGGCTACTCCCGTGGTTCGGATGAAATTACGGCGGTTAATTAGAGGCGTTTTATTCATGAAACAGCTTTTCTTTCGAATTCGAATTAAAGCATGGCTCTGCCCCTAGAATTGCGCAAACAAATTGAAAACTATTTCTGTGAAGGCTGAAGGCTAGTCAATTCCTGAAGAACCTGGTTCTTTTTCCCTTCAAGTTCCCGCACCTTTCGGGATTGATCCGAATAGGTTCTGATAGACTCGCGATATTGGGCTAGAGATTTATCATACTCTCTTTTAGCCTGATCAATATCCCTTTTAGCCTGATCCAGCGTCTCCTTGGCAGCCTGCTCCTGCTCCGGCAGAGGCTTGGATTCCTCTTGGATTTTTTTGTCGTCTCTTTGGGCCAATTCAAGTTGTTGCTGGGCTTTCTGCATCGATTTTTTTGCCCTTTCAATAGGTCGAAGATAGGATTGCCTTTTCCTTTGCTCATCCTTCTTGTCCCTCGATTTAATATCTCCTTTGACCAATGCCTTTTCATAGACATCCAATTTTTGTTGATACTTGTCTAAAGTGCGCTGAGAATTTCTCAGTGTTTTCTCGGCACGATCCACAGCCGAACGACGGGTCCTAACCTGACCGACAATCCGTAACTTGTTTGAATGTGCTTTCCAGTAATTTCGATTCTTGGCGCGCCACACATTCTGCATCTGCTGCCGTTCCCTAGAAAATCGTGTGCGATCGACTACACTCACATCTCTGGCCTTCGCTGCCTTCGCCAAAATCGTCCGAGCTTCGTTTAGCTTCAGTTCGATTACTTGCAGTTCCCTGCGCAGTTGCACTGACCGGCCAATGTTTTCCACGCTGGCCATTAATTGGGCCTTTTTCTCCGGAGTCGCACGATCCAACTTCTGCCAAGCCAGAGTCAAAACATCGGCCACGGCACCATTTTGAATTGAGACAATTTCTTGCTGATTGATTCGATGGTTGCGTAAAGGCGAGCGATCCACGACCAAAGCTCCCAACTCGACCTTCATTTTATCACTCAAAATCAGATCCCCGGCACGCGTGCGAATGGCGTATTGTTTTGGATCGAGCTCAGGCTTCTTCATCCAGAGAGCTACGACTTCGATCCCAATCGGGTATGTCATCCGCCCAAAAAGAATAGACTCAATCTCGATATTCCCCTCATGAATCCCAAGCGGTTTGCCTTCAACATAGTCTCCGGAGCGAAGCAGAACCCCGGGTTTGCGAGAACGGAGATCCTCAGCCTGACCGAGTGAGATAGGGCCGAAAAAAATAGCTGAGGCATTGTGTGTGCTCAGGAAGATATCCTTAGGCCCACCTTCAAAACTGACCTTGGTATCATTTAACGCAATTACAGGGCGGGCAATGTAAGTCCCCTTCAGGCTCAGGGCTCCTGAATTTTCCACTGCCATAAGACCTACTGCAAGCCTCTCGATTTCGTTGGTGGACACCACAACAGGCGGCTGATCAAACTCTACAAGTTGCACGTCCTCTGGCGACACGATGACATCGCCAATCTTTAGTTTCCCAGAAGCCTGTAGTTCAACACTACCCTCCAATCTATTCCCATCCTGTTTAAGCAGAGTGTCCGCCAAGGCAGACAAACCAAGCAGAGCAAAAATAAATGAGAAAAATGTAAATCTCACAGTGTTTATTTTACTGTTAAACGTGCCAGGAGTGAACCCAAAACTGCCATTTACTGGTAATGTGGAGGCTTTGTTATGTTATCCTTGATCGATTTCATATCCGTGTCAGCCAAGTTTTCAGTAAGCTGCTCAACCTGCTGAGAGAGACGCCTGATGGTCTTGTCCTGCTCAATCACCGTTTCATTCAACGCCTCGGTGAGCTGCTCCATATGTGCAAGCGAAGATTCGATCTTCACTAGACGCTCGTTCTCATTTGCCATGAACCCAACCTTAGAGCTTAAGACCGCCAATTCCAATGGCAATTCTCTCTTGCAGCAACCGTAAGTTCATGGACAATCCCCCCACGCGCATGAAAGCCATTAACTGGATTACTCTTTCGCTGGCCATGTCCTTCGCGGCACAGGCAGACTGGAAACAATGGCGCGGTCCCACCGGTCAGGGCCATGCCGATGCCAATCTTCCCACCACATGGAGTGAAACCGAGAATGTGACTTGGCGAACCCCCATACCCGGTAAAGGTTGGTCTTCTCCAGTCATTGAAGGAAACCAAATCTGGCTTACCACCGCTTTTGAAACCCCGGCCAGCGAAGCCGTGGCGAAGGAAAGGCTCAAAAACAACACCGGAAGTGTTCCAGTCCATGTATTAAGCAAGGTTCGTCTGCACGCGGTCTGCGTAGACAAACGTACTGGAAAACTGGTGCACAATATTGAGGTCATCGCCAAAGAAGCTCCTCAATGGGTTCACAAGCTCAATAGTTACGCCTCCCCTACCCCAATTATAGAAAATGGAAAAGTATACTGCCATT
>CAZHJW010000061.1:0-12442 GCA_964533265.1 uncultured Pedosphaera sp. | reverse complement strand
AAGGCCATCAATGCAATGAGGAGGGAATCGGTTCCACTGGAAACTCCAACGCAATGTTTTACTCCAACATATGCAGCAAGTGTATGCTCAAGTTCTGCCACTTCTGGGCCCAAAATAAACTGGCCGTGATCCAGAACCGCCGCCATGCGTTGATCAATTTTCCCTCGAACGCGTTCCAGTCTGGTTTTAAGATCAATAAAGTTCATTAAGACTCTTTTCGCTTAAAATCTTGATAATTCCCCTTCCCGGAAGCCAATTCCTCTGGCAGAGGATTTTCCTCACCCAAATCAAGACAACGCACCTGCTCTCCTTCAAGTTGATAACGCAGCTTTGACTCGGGGCAGACAGCTATACTTTCGTCATCAAAATTAAGCTTGTGCCCATGACGACTCATCCAACCATTTTGAATCGCCGGCACCCCAAGCATCATGGCATAATCAGGCACGTCACACCGTATAACTGCTCCAGCCCCTACAAATGCGTACCGGCCGATCGTCGCGCCGCAAACAATCGTGGCGTTCGCCCCAATTGTCGCCCCCCGGCGTATCAATGTCTTCTCATAGAGTGCTTTACGAACAACTTGCGAGCGAGGATTGCTAATATTCGTAAGAACGCATGACGGGCCTAGAAAAACATCATCTTCAATTATGGTGCCATCATATAACGAGACATTGTTTTGCACCTTAACTCGTCCCCCCATTACCACTCCTCCGGCAACAAATGTGTTTTGCCCAAGGCTGCAATCATGTCCAATCTTTGCCCCCTTACAAATGTGGCTGAAATGCCAAACTCGCGTTCCATCCCCAATGACACAAGGCTGATCAACAACTGCAGTGGGGTGAATCTGGCTATTTGTCTCCATCAAAGTATTACGCTTTGCCCATTCAAATCCATGGATTCCTGACAAGCCTCTAAAACTTTTAAAACACGGACCCCACTCTCTGCGTCAGTAAGCGGTTTTTCACGCCGCTCAATGCAGTTAACGAAATGTTCACACTCCTTACGCAAGGGTTCGGAATCCGGTAATTCCACCGTTTCGGATCCTTGATTCTGCAACACTGGTTGGGCACCTTGAAAATCGACCCGTTGTTCGTATAGTATCAGTTTGTCCTGAGAAACATCATTGAAAACCGCCATTCGCTCAGATCCAGTCACCACCAACTTCTGTTCCTTGAAAGGATTCAGCCAGCTCACAAAAATATGTGCGCGGACTCCGGATTCGAACTTGAGCACAGACATTGTTACATCAGCCAACCCTGGTGTTAAATAGTTGCCTCCTGTGCAATGGACTTCCTGTGGCATTTCCCCAGTCAGCCGTAAAATCACCGCCACGTCATGAGGTGCAAAACTCCATAAGGCATTTTCCTCGGTACGAATCTTTCCAAAATTCAGCCGGTGGGAATAGATGTAACGAAGTTTCCCAAATTCTCCTTTTTCAGTCATCCCTTTAAGGTGCTCTACCGCTGGATGATATTCCAACAGATGACCTACCATTAAAATCCGATCCTGTTCCCGGGCTAATTGACATAAACGTTGCCCTTCGGCAGCATTCAGAGCCAGAGGTTTCTCGACAAAAACATCCTTGCCGGTTTCCAAGGCGCGACTCGCGAGCTCAAAATGTGTTTCTGCAGGCGTAGCAATTACCACCCCATCCACATTGGAATCTTCAAGCGCACACGCAAAGGAATCAGATATATCAACCCCGGGAGCTTTTTGCTGGGCTATCTGGCGCGCAGCTTCAGATGGGTCACATACTCTTTTTAAGACGCCTAACTCATGTAAATTTCGCGCAAGATTCTTCCCCCAATAACCACACCCCAATAATGCAATCCTTGGAGTCATTGTTATTTAATCAACCTTTCAATGAGAGGCATAAATTGTTTGGCCCGTAATCGCAGTTTATTAAGCCGATCCAAGCGCTCTTTTATTACCGCATACTCTTCGGGGCTATAACCCGCCTTCTCTTCTTCCAAAATTTCCCCAACCACCTCAAGACGGCGTTTCGCATCGTGGGCACGGACCTTAACTATCCGCTCGTATGCAGAGTGCAATAAATCCCACAGCTCAACTTCAGCCTCAAAGAAATCCTTTCGTTCGTTTCGGCGCCAAACTTTTCTGATGAACCCCAAAGCCAATAACTGCCGAGTCCCTGTGCTCACACTCCCTTTGCTAATTGAGAGTCCCGCTCCAATCTCCGGAGCAGAAAGGGCGGAGGGTGACAAATATAAAAGGCCATATATTTCACCAACAGATCTTGGCAACCCAAACCCTTGCGCCAAGCCTCCACACATATCCACGAATTCCATTCGGGACTGAGGAACAATCACCTGACTCTCTAAACTATTATCCACCTAAGGGATGCCCATCTGGATGGGGAAAAACGCTTCGCGCCCGTCAATTCTGGTTGTTCGAACCGTTGACTCCCCAAAAACACGATGTATTTAATATGTTCAATTTGAATTGAACGAACCGAACATTCGAAATTTAATAAAATGTACGGGAATTACAAGTTCTTTATATCAATTCCAAATCTTCCACCGAAACCCCTACGGCTGCGGCTTGCCCAATGAAGTCCAAGCGCAAGAGGGCAGTGCTGGATCCTGAGCGCTTTTCAACCCATGCCTCAACTCCTGCCAGAGGCCCTTTTTTAATTAGTACACGAGTTCCTGGACTAATAGTGGGTACCAGCCATATCTCCTCCATGGTTTCTACTGCCTTCAATATATCGAGTAGTTGGGTTTCAAATTCTCGTTGATCGGGTGGCTTGAGAAGGTTCGCTACGTAGTCACTCTGAACTACTTTGCGGGCATTTTGGGGAGTGAGAGAGAGGAAAACGTACCCCGGGAAAAGTGGCTTATGGAATGTGACTTCCTTCCTTACGTATTTACGAACACTGGGAAAGGTAGGTAAATGACAAATAAAAGCCTCTCTTTGGCACCAAAGTCGCAGTTTTTTTTCACACCTCGGTCTTGTATGTGCAACGTACCATATAGATTCATCCGCACTCACCTCCTCTTGCTCTTAAAATCGCTTTCGATGAGTCATAAAGTAAAGCGAGGACTAGGCAAGTTATCCACTTCAAGAGTCAATGCATACCAGCGTGAATGGTTTGTCATTGCGCCATAGAACGGGTTCCGAGTAGCACATAAGGTGCTGGAGATGAGCGGCAAGAAGCACAAGGAGCCCTGTAAAGATGAGCCCGTAAAAGTACGGTCCAAGGTTTGGGACTTTAGTCTGATAATTGGAGCCATCCTGATTGCTTGGGGGTTTTCAGCGTGGATACGGCTCGATTGGGTGAAGCTAGCACAAAAAAAGCCGGCAACTCAGTGGGAGGGTCATTATCTACCCACTACCCATGACAGTTACCTTTATGCTTCGGTAATCAGTCAGGCTTCTAAAACAAATCCACCAGAGGAGAAAATTAAATCCCTCCCTGAGGTCGCTGACAGCGGCGCGATTACTCTCTTTGGCATGTTGCTGGTAAAACATCTGGGTGTAAACGTTCATGATGTCATCACTTATATGCCCATTTTCACTGCTGGCCTTTTAGCGATCCCCATGGTTTTACTGGGCCGACTGTACGGCTCCACATTCTTGGGCTTTGCTGCCGCAATTCTGGCGGTATCGGGAACGAGCTATTTTAACCGTACCTGTGCCGGATATTATGACACGGATATGTTCTCGGTAACGATCCCGGCACTAATTCTGTTTTGGTTGTTGAAAGCTCACAAGGAACAATCAATCCCCGCATTGTCAGCAGGAGCTCTGGGAATCTTCTTCTTCCCATTCTTTTATAATTCTGGTTCTCCAATCGGAGCTGCGGTTGGAGCCAGTTTCATAGGCTTGAGATTTTTGCTTTGGTTCATTAATCGGAATAAAACTGAGCCAGAGGAAGTACAGTTCACCCTCATCGCCACTACTTTACTATGCCTTTCAATCGCCTTATGCCCATGGACAGTAGGGATTACCTGGGTCATTACCCCAATAAAACCCTGGGGTGGATTTTTGATATTGGTTGCAATGATCTCAGGGGCAGTGTTCTTGACAAAAAACCAAAACTTCGACTGCCGCCGTGTAATAAAATTTGCTGCCTGTATATCTGCGATCATTCTTGTGCTAATGCCCGGTCCTATTAAGTCCATTGCCTTGCGAGCGGTAGTCTATATGCCTGGTGTCAGTGCCAAGAATACTGCCAGCAAACCCTCTGGTACGGTTGATAAGCCAACCTTGGCCTACAAGAATGTCATGGAAACCATCGTCGAAGCCAGAACATCGGATTGGGCTGAGCTTATGCAGAGAATTAGCGGTTCATCCTGGGCCTGTGCCTTGGCTGTATGCGGTTACATTCTTCTATTGTGTCTTTATCCTGAATTCATTGTTTCAGTTCCTTTTGTTGGGATTGGTGTATTTGCTCATTGGGGAGGACACCGGTTTACTGTGCACGCGGTCCCCATCGCCGCCTTTGCTGTAGCATTTTTGCCTATTGGATTGTTTGAACTTTGGCAAAGAATAAAGCTTTGGAATCAAAGTTCCGGCTCGAAAACAGCTAAGTCAAACAAAGGGATAAATGCAGATGCCAAGAACCTCAGGTACGAGCTAATGTCAGTCTGGCCAGCGTATATTGCAGTGGGCCTCCTAACCCTGATCCTGCTTCGGGGGAACATGCTGCATGCCGAAGGTCGTTCCAACGCATTAACTACGGTGTTGTCTAGTGAGGAAGTTGTATTAATTGATGACTTACATAAAGCTTCAGCTCCCGGAGATTACGTTCACACATGGTGGGACTGGGGAAGTGCCATTTGGCATCATGCCGAAAGGAATGTACTTACCACCCCCATTAACCAATCTTACGACACATTCGTTTTCGCGAAAATGATGACGACAGATTCTCCCAGGCTAACCGCACATCTGGGCCGAACCGCTGCCGAATATTTTCATCATGGAACAGAGGATTTACCCACTGGCCTGGCTGTGGATTATTTGTTCTCAGACCGTTCCATCCACCCGGACAATGTGCTGTCCAAATTGGAAGAACATCTACCGGTGGAACCCACTCGGGACGCGTTCCTGTATTTGCCCGCAAAACTTCTGAATTTCTACCCGGTCCTGCACATGTTTAGTGAGCGCGACCTGTTAAAGGGCACTGTCGATCCATATCCCTCACTGGTTTTCTTTACCGGATATCAGCGCCAACAAAATTTTGTTTATGTCTTCGGTCCTGAAAGCAGTTCTGTGCCCACTTATCTGGTGGACCTGCACCAGCTTGCAATTTGTGTATTCGGAAAGAGGATCGCCGGGAAACAAGCCCAGTTAATGAGTGCGCGTGGCGAGAATATTCAGATCAATGCCAGTGCGATTTCCCTGCAGTCCAAATCTGGCCAACTCCTGCATGCCAAGAGCCTGCAAATGGAACAGGATCAATTTCGCGCAACTTTATTTGATGGCAAAACCGTTACCAACAAAATGTCAGCGGTGGAATGGATATACCCCACACACCTCCTAAAGAAAGCCGAACAACTGGATGCAGGGACGAAATATGAGGTGGAAGGGGACGCCAAACCGGGGCTGCACTTTGTGTTTTCACAAAACCCCCCTCTTGCCTTACTGGCCGATGAAAAGACCTACCGCTCCCAAATGATGCAATTACTGGTATTAAGCCGACCCGATACCAATTATTTTGAACTCATCTCATCCAACCCCGGTGGGAAAGTCTACAAAATCAAAAAGTAGCTTTGCTCTTGCGATAGGAGGATAGGGGTTGTAGTGAAGGGATATCTTCGTGGGGTCATAGCTCAGTTGGTAGAGCGCGTCGTTCGCAATGACGAGGTCTGGAGTTCGATTCTCCATGGCTCCACCACTTTATTTAACATCGCCTGTCAGCCAAAACCCTATTCCTCAGAGAAAACTCTTCAGCAGGGCGAGATGCTTTATAACCACGAGATCAAGTCTCGTTTCCATATGAATTCAGGGCTTAAATAAAGCAATTGATCCATAAAGAATTATAATAATAGTAACGATGATCTGAAATTTTTCCTCATCAATCTTTTCCATTAAAATTTTATTAAAAAGATTATATATGAGAAGAGATAAAAAAGGGAATAGGAAATAATAATACTTAAAGCTATCTAAACTAAAAGCAGCCAAGGCTGCCAATTGGATCAAGCTAAACCAAAAGTATACGAATGCTATGTTTGTTCTGATGGCAATTTTGTCCTTATGAATAGAAGCCATAAGAACGGATAGTGGTCCTCCTCCCATGTTCGATAAACCGTGTATCAGCCCAGTAAACACATATATACACTTAGGTCTTTTACTAATTATTCTATCTAAAAACATTTTTGATTTCTTGGAAACTCTAATTAACCCCACCATTAGCAAGAAAAGCCCAACAATTTTAGTTATATCCCACAGCTCTTCAAAGTTTAGCACAATAATTAAACTAATTAAAACTGAAGGCAACGCAAGGAGGTATACATCCCTTTCAGCCTCCACTAACTGCCTGCAGCTGAAGACTTGAGCCAGGGAAATTGAAAGGGATGAGGGCAATACAATACATAATGTTTCACTATAAGAATATCCCAGCAACAGGAGAGTTGGCGTCCCAAATAAAAGAATACCGACTCCAAAAACAGACTGCACCAAGCTGGATAATGCAATGATTGCTATTAATGTAAATACTTCCAAAAGATTTTATTTCTTCGGTTCGAAGTTGAGTTGATAGATCGCCTGAGACAGTGCTGGTGTAATGAAGTCCAAGACGATACAGCCATGACGTCGTTTAGGTGCAGTTTTCAGGTAGACCTTTAATTGTTCGTTTATAGGTTTGCTAATAGCGGGGATATTTGGAATTCCAAAAAGGCTTTGGGTGTAGCCGCTTGTGAAGTGAAGGTGGAGTCGGTTAAGCTTGGGGTCTTTTCGGGATTGTTTAAAGGCCAGCTCAATGGTTTTCCACTTTGTTTTTGCATCTGTAAGAGAGAAGCGATCCTGAACAAAGATCTTTTTGCCCACGTGTGAACCATTGTGCCTCCAGTCTGTTGCCGGTATACCCAGCGGCTTGGCTGAAGGGAACCGTCGGAGGAGAACCAATTTGCCGCGGACCTCAGCGAGTTTAGGAATGTCCTCGTCGGTGTGCCAGAGTAGTGTTTCTTTTTTAATGTATGAATGTACCGTTTCAGGAAAGGAACGGGTTGTATTATTTGGATGGTGTTCTTCCTTAATACTGAGAATAACAAATTCGCTGGGGTTCTTTTTGAGAAAGGCCCTCGTCGTTTCTAGGACAGCATCAAAGGTTAATTTTTGCGAAACAGGCCCATGGTAGATTGCAAATCGGTTGCTTTGATGCCGGCAGCGTATATCAAAAAAGCGCACACCGCCTTCAAGTTGCTGGCCAAGACTGAGGGTTTGACATTTGGCTGTCCCCGGAAATGACTCGCGGAGTGCGCCAGAGTTATGGGTTCCAGGAATGTTGAGAGACGAAATCAAGGTCTTTTCAGAGATTCTTGACATCCAGTTCTGACCAGCCGCGTAAGCAGAATAGGAGTCAATCAGAACTAGCAAAAAGACTAAGAGGAACGGCCTCATTGAAACGAAAAGTCCCATGAAAAGCCTCCCGAGACCAGATTTTTGCGGATTGCAAGTGAGAAAACGCTACTGCATTTCCGTTCTACAATGGGGGCTCTTGAGTTCGATTCTTGATAGCTCCACCTTTCTAAAACTGAATCTTGGGGAGAGAAAAGTATTTGTATTTCTTTTCGCCTTCTCGAATTTCCACACAGCTGTCGATTTTAATATCTCTAAAGGTTTGAGTTATGCCGCTGGTCGGCCAGTGGATTTCCACCAGATTGATTGACTCAGCTTCGCCCAGCCCAATTTCTTTCCTGAGCGGACTAGCCCCAAAACTGCCACCACTATTCACGTGGCAATAGACGGAGCGTTTCTTGCCAGCTTCTGTGATCTCAACTCGAATTCGAACGCCAATGGCTGCCCGGTTTGATTTGGTTCCAATTAATTTAAGTTTAAGCCAGTGGTGATTGAAACCCGGGTTCTGGAAGAGAACATCCCCAAACCCGTCCCCGGGATAGGCTCCTCCCATTTGCTCAAACACATCCTGATCTCCATCATTATCCAGATCTGCAAACACTATCGCGTGGCCTTTCTGTAAATGACCAAATCCTCCAGCAGTGGTGATATTGGAAAACCCGTTTCCACCTTGATTGTGGTACATTTGGTTGGGCATCAGCGCCTCATAATTAGGGTAACCGGTCCCCAGATAAAAATCAGGAAACCCGTCATTATCCAAATCCCCGAAGTTTGCCCCCATAGGAATTGAGAGTTGGGTCAATTTTTGTTCAAGTGAGACCTCCTGAAACCCACCTTTACCATCACCCTGATACAAACACAAAGTTTCGGACTTATGAGGAAGCCCAAGATAACTCCTAGCCACCCGGTGGGTTCCATCTTCTGATTTGTAGTTGGCTACAAAAATATCAAGTACCCCGTCATTATTAAAATCCCAAAACCAAGCGGGGAAACTCCAGATCGGCTTATCGACTCCCAAGGCCGGGGCCACATCAGTAAATGTGCCATCACCATTATTATGATAAAGCCGGTTGGGTTCACCGTGGCAGGACACGTACAAGTCAGGGTTATTGTCATTGTCGTAATCACCCCAGACAACCGCCTTGGTATAACGCTTATTAAGCACCCCTGCTTGGGCCGCCACGTCGGTGAAAGTTCCATCTCCGTTATTGTGAAAGAGCTGGGAGGGAGCCGGGTTTTCCTCGATGATTTCATTGCCCACGTACAAATCCAGCAGCCCGTCATTGTTGTAGTCGGCCCATGAAGAAGTTTGTGTGGGGAAATTTTCTTTCGCTAAACCCGCCTCTATAGTGACATCGGTAAAGGTGCCATCACCATTATTGCGAATGAGGGAATTAGGATAACGCCCCTGCTCTGCCAGCCAACCACCTCGCATTACGTAGATATCCGGATGTCCATCATTATTGTAATCAGTTTGGTTAATATTTAAACCACCAGACAAGCCGATGAGGCCGGCTTTTTTGGTTTGGTCGGTAAACTTGCCCTTACCGGTATTAATAAAATATTTCAATTGCCCCGCGGGATCCCAGTTGGAGACAACAATATCCAGTAACCCGTCCCCGTTAAAATCATCAGATATCGCTCCTCCACAGAGACTGCGAGTATTCAAGCCAACCTGCTTGGCGATATCGTTGAAGCGTGGAAACTCTTCTTCGGACTTAAACAAGTCTGGTTTTATTAGAAATTTCTCAGGCACCGCCTTGGGATAGGAGCCCAAGGTCATGTGAGCCAGATTCAAGAGCCACCGTGCTGCCGCATCATCTGGAGCAAGTGCCAACACTTCTTCCAGATAGGGAATAGCTTTCTCTGACCCTTCCCGTTTTTCATGAATTCCTTCTCCGTCCAGCGGGAAAATGCAGCTCTCGCTTGTGTGACAATTGATACAGTTCTCATTTTCACCCAAACGCAAATAGGCCACCGCCAATAAAAAGGTGGTGGTTTTACGCACCTCAACAATTTTGTCCGGCTCAATGGAGTCAGACACTTGAGGAATCAAATCATAACATCTCTTGAGTTGTTCAACTGCCGACTCCGTTCCCCCACGCCGTAATTCTTCAGACCCCAAGTCAAACCTCAGCAAAAGTTCCTGAGGGCTACCGGGCCGCGCTCCCAGTAGATGCGCACGAATACGGTTAATAAATGCATCCCCAAAATAAGGGTTTTGTGAACTCGTTGCTATAGCCTCAAGTTTTTTGAGCATTTGTTGATGCCCAGAAACTTTAGGCTTTTTCTTCTTATTCTCACTTTCAGTGGAGGGTGAAAATGGGAGCATAAATAAGATAAATACCCCCACTACTACCACCAACAATACAAGGGGAATTCTTGATGGGGATTCCATAAACTATGGGCAAGGGTAATAAGCCAGAAAGTCAGGGTCAACGCCGTAAGCCATTACTATCGATACCCTTCAATTGGTAGGATGGGGGAATAATCACTCGCATCTGGATCCAGTAAAAGAACTTTGAATGCCCATTCCTTTCCCGGCTCTATAGCCTGTTGATAGGCCAAAACCTCAGCCCCTTGAATTATTTCACCTTTCTCATCCTTAAGATTGAATCTTACCTTTACGGCCAAGTATCGGTACTGGGATACATTCTTAACCACGCCTTGAATCCACAGGGATCCATTGTCTTTGTCAGGCTTGAGCTCATGACTTTTTAGTTTAAGGTCAGAGTCTTTAGCCACGGCAGAAGCGGCTATATTTGTTCCAGCCATGGCAGCTTGTTTTGCCGGATCCAATTCCTCCCGTAAACCCACTTTCACCAACACCGCATGCCGTGTGCGTTGACGAAGCCCAAAGGGCTTGCCTTCGGTCGTCCATTGCAAACCCAATACGGCCAGCTCCCCCAAGAGCACGATTCCTGCCACCAATCGAAAAATGGCATTGGTTGTCCATTTAGATTTTAAAGGGCGCCGATGTCCGCATTCGATACACACTTTATCTTCAGGAACCATGGACTCTCCACAATTCTCGCAAACATACGGGTCTGGCCCTTTGTCTGCCTCAGGGGCCGGAGACGAGACCGACTCCTTGGTGGTTGACGTCGAAGACGGCGGCATTGAACCCATGGGCGGAGGAGCCGGGGCAGATGCGGCAAGATTAACCTGAATCTGCGGAAGCTGTACACGAGTACCCTGACCGCAATGCGGACACGCGAATTCCATCCCCTCACATTCCGGAGGATACTCGATGTGCCCGCCGCAAGCCTGGCAGGAACACTTATGCATGCCGGGTATAGCCACCGCTATTGATTGAACCGTGATGCCCATCATTGAATCAAGACTGAAGTCCTAGGAAAACCTTGATTGCCAGATTACTCTTGGCCAAACTCCGCTTTTCAGGAGGGGTGGCTGAGTGGTCGAAGGCACACGCTTGGAAAGCGTGCGTAGGTTAACCCCTACCGCGGGTTCGAATCCCGCCCCCTCCGCCACTTTCATGCACGAATCAGAGATTACAAAGGCATCCAATAAAATTATTCAAGGTGACTGGAACTGGCCGTATGACCACGAAGATGCCGGGCATGCCAAGCAAGATACATTATGCTTTATGCCGACGGCCACACCGCTGAGTTTATTTTCCCTCCAACCGACAAAATGTTAAACTCCCCTTCCTCACGGGGAAATGCCTAGCCCGGACCCGAACTATATCTGGTGGTAAACTATATTTATATTCTTTTATATTTGTTTCGTAGAATTTTCCTTCTAGCATGAAGCATGCTTTCCAAGGTTCATGCAGCCGCTCTGCGCGGCGTTGATTCTTTGCCGGTAGAAGTGGAGGTGCATGTAGGACCCGGGGAAGAACGGATTGTCGTCGTTGGATTGCCCGACGCGGCAGTGCGGGAGTCAGTTGAACGTGTCTCCACGGCCCTCACTAGCTCCGGTTATCATCTGCCACCAGGTAAGACCACCATCAATCTTGCCCCCGCTGATTTGCGCAAAGAAGGCCCGAGCTTTGATTTGGCAATTGCACTAGCCTGGTTAATTGCCAGCCACCAAAGTAGTGGAGAGCACTCTGAAGACTATGCAATTATCGGCGAACTTGCCCTGACCGGTGAAATCAGACGTGTTAAAGGGGTGCTACCGATTGCACTCATGGCAAAAGCACAAGGTCGACTCGGCATACTCGTTCCCGCTGATAACGCCGCAGAGGCGGCAGTAGTTGAAGGACTCGAAGTCATTGCCGTAAACAACCTACGTGAAGCAATCAGCTTTTTAGCTGGAACTACACTCATAACGCCCAAACTCGTCAACACCAAGGCACTCTTTGAAAATCAAATCGATACCGAGCACGACTTGAATGAAGTGAAGGGGCAGGAAACTGTAAAGCGCGCTCTGGAAATTGCAGCAGCGGGGGGGCATAACCTCATTCTTATAGGGCCGCCCGGCACCGGAAAAAGCATGCTAGCCAAACGTTTGAGATCAATCCTCCCACCACTCACACTCGATGAAGCACTTGAAACCACACGTATTCACAGTGTAGCCGGCCTTCTCGAGCCTCATCAGGCGTTGGTCATCCAGCGTCCATTCCGCTCTCCCCACCACACCGCCAGTGATGCCGGTCTCTTAGGAGGAAGTATCAACCCCTCACCGGGAGAAATTTCAATTTCACATCACGGCGTGATGTTTCTGGATGAGCTGCCAGAGTTTCGCCGCCGTGTTTTGGAGACAATGCGCCAGCCATTAGAAGAAGGTCACGTAACAATCAGCCGAGCCGCTGGTACAATGACTTTTCCTGCGGAATTTATGCTCGTAGCTGCAATGAACCCCACCCCAGACGGTAATATGCCCAACGAAAGCCGTAGTAGTCCGCGTGAAATCCAAAATTATCTCGGGCGGATTTCTG
>CAZHJW010000060.1:0-12580 GCA_964533265.1 uncultured Pedosphaera sp. | reverse complement strand
CGTGGATGGGATGACGAGCATGGAGGTATTTTTTATTTCCGCGATTTGAACAATAGACCGGTTCAAGAGTACTGGCATGACATGAAGTTCTGGTGGGTACACAACGAAGCCATTCTCGCAACACTGTTAGCCCATCTTCTCACCGGTGATGATCGTTATGAAATGATGCACCGGCAGGTGCACGATTGGGCCTACGCGCATTTCCCAGATGCGGAGCACGGCGAGTGGTACGGTTATCTGCACCGTGACGGGCGTGTGTCAGTGCCCTTAAAAGGAAATCTCTGGAAAGGTCCGTTCCACTTGCCTCGCATGCAGATGCTAGCGTGGCAATGGCTGGAGGATTCGGAGGTTTGATCCCAGGTGATTACGCGAATTTCTAATGCAACGCTCTTAACGATACTATTGGGCATCAACAAGCAAGTCATTCCTTGAGAAATAATTATATTTTTTGCTTCCCCAAGAAGGCGAGCAGGTAAAGACTCCGCCACCATCTAACTCGCATTATTATTACCCATGAGTATCCCTACCGAAAAGAGTGCCGATTCAATGACTCAACACGATGTGCAGGCTGTTGATCAACTTAAGGAAGCGCGTGCCAGGATTCGCGCCGAACTGTCCAAGGTGATCATTGGTCAGAACGATGTTATTGACCAGACCTTGATTTCAATTTTTACCCGGAGTCATTCGCTTTTGATTGGCGTTCCAGGCTTGGCCAAGACCTTGCTTGTTTCTTCACTTGCCCAAACGCTGAAGTTGGATTTTAAACGTATTCAGTTTACCCCCGACCTGATGCCCAGTGACATTACAGGAACAGAGGTCATCTATCAGGATCGGGAGACCAATGAGAGGGAGTTCAAGTTCCTTAAGGGGCCAATTTTTTCAAATATCGTGCTGGCAGACGAAATCAATCGGACTCCGCCGAAAACTCAGGCCGCTATGTTGGAGGCCATGCAAGAACGAAAGGTGTCCATAGGTGGTAACGATTATGATTTGCCAGAACCTTTTTTTGTTTTGGCGACCCAGAACCCGATTGAGCAGGAAGGTACTTATCCGTTGCCTGAAGCTCAGCTCGACCGGTTTATGTTTATGATTAAGGTGGATTACCCAGATGCGGCGGAGGAGCTGGATATTTTGCGGATGGCAACAGGAGATGAGCAGGGCAAACCTGATGCAGTACTCGATGATCAGCAGATTATCGATTTGCAGAAGATTGTTCGCAAGATGCCGGTGAGTGATCATGTGGCTGAATACGCAAGCAAGCTGACACGTGTGACAAGGGTTACAAAAGATGAGGCACTGCCGATGTGTAAAAAGTGGCTTTCTTGGGGTGCGGGGCCTCGGGCGGGTATTAACCTTATCTTGGCAGCAAAGGCTCATGCCATGCTGGAAGGTCAGGTCCATGTGGGGACCGAAAATGTGAAAGCAATGGCCGGGCCGGTTTTACGTCATCGTATTATTCCTAACTTTTCAGCGACCAGTGAAGGATTAACCTCTGATGATATCATTGACCGGATCGTTGAGGAAGTTCCTCAAAAAGAGAAGCTGACCAGTTAAAACGTTCACGGAATTATCTCGATTTTCCGTTATGGACGTACAACACGCTGAACTGCTGGATTCGGAGGCCATCTCACGGGCTGAAGCTCTGGGGCTTTATGCGCGGCACGTTGTGGAGGGTTACATGTCCGGTGAGCATAAATCACCTTATCGCGGTTTTGCTGTGGAGTTTGCCCAGCACCGTGAATACACCCACGGTGATGATACGCGTCACGTTGATTGGAAAGTGGAGGCTCGTACCGACCGGTTGTTTATAAAACAGTACGAACAGGAAACCAATTACGTGGCGAACGTCCTGCTCGATGGTAGTGAGTCGATGATGTACGCCTCGGGAGCTCATTCGAAACTGCAGTATGGCAAGATGATAGCTGCGGTATTATCCTATATAATCCTTCATCAACGGGACGCTGTGGCTCTGGGTATATTTGATGAGGGTATGAAGGATTATGCACCCCGATCGGACAGTAAGGCCTCGCTTCATGATATCATGGCCCGTCTGGCTGCTTTTGACGGTTCTGAGGTGACCGATATTGCCTCGATTCTCCATAACATGGCAGTACAGACACCCCGTCGCGGTATTTTCATACTCATCAGTGATTTCTTCGATGAGGAAGAGTCCGTGATGGAGGGGATTCAACACCTTCGGTTTATTGGTCATGAAGTCATTGTGTTTCATACGCTAGACCCTTATGAACTCGAATTTCCTTTTAACGGGTTGGTGGAGTTTCACGGTCTGGAGAAAATCCCCAGGATTCTGACGCGTCCAGCCGAAATTCGGCAAACCTATCAGCGTGAATTTGACGCCTTCCAAAATCGGGTAAAAGAAGGTTGCGAGAAGAATGGGGTGCATTATGTATCGGTGGATACTAGCAAGCCACTGGCTCAGATCATGAGTAATTACCTCAGCTTCCGCATGCGGACTTTAAAAGGTAAACAGCACTAACAATGTCGTTCCTTAACACGATCATGTTGGCCGGAGTTGCTGCTGTTGCGGTTCCAATCATCATTCACCTGCTCAACCGGCGCAAGTTCAAGACGGTGACTTGGGCGGCGATGAAGTTTATTAAGCTCAGCGTTGACCAAAACCAGCGCCGGATGCGCATCGAGGATTTGATTCTACTCTTGATTCGTTGTGCCTTGGTGGTTCTGTTGGCCCTTGCTCTGGCTAGGCCGGCATCCAAGGATGCAGATTCTGATGTCCTTGGACAAACCAAAGTCACGGCTTTTGTAATTCTGGATAATTCCTACAGCATGGATTTGCAGGGTCGTGACGGGAAAAATGCGTTTGAAGAAGCTCGCTCTGCTGCTCAGGAAACCTTGAAAGCCTTGCCTTCAGGTTCTGCAGTGGGAGTTCTTTTGGCTTCGGATATTGTGCAGAGTCTCATCGACGAGCCGACCTACGATTTGAAGCAGGCAGAGCAGGCAATCAAAGATGCGAAGGTGGGGCATCATGCCACCGATCTACATAAGGCTATCGAGTTTGTGGTCGGGAAGCTCAAGTCACTTGAGACAGCGCTGCCCAAGGAAGTATACGTGATTACTGACGGGCAAGCTTCGGGTTGGAGACAGAATTCAGAGATTGTGAAACTCATCGAGGATAATGAGGGTGCCATCAATTTTTATGTGCTGCGTGTTGGTGAAGATGGGTCTCCGGATAATCTGGCAGTGACCAAAATGGATATTTCCTCAGGTCTAACTCCAATCAATCATCCCCTGCGTTTTGAAGTGGAGGTGGCCAACCACGGCACGAAAGAAAGGCAGGACGTCACGGTCGATTTGTTTGTAAATGATGAAGCCAGTCCGCGGGATCAAGTGAGCATCCCCTCGGTGCCTGCGGGGGGCACAGCTACGGTTCCGCTTTTCACCCGTCTGGATAGGGAAGGTTATTATGCCATTCGGGCGGCGTTCAAGGATCCTAAACAGGTTGATGTCTTGGCCGCCGACAACAAAAACCACTTGGTGGTACGGGCGGTGAAGGAATTACGAGTTCTACTGGTGGACGGTGACCAGCAGGGGACTGATATTCGTGACCATGAAAGTTTTTTCCTGCAAGTGGCCCTTTCACCAGTGGCCGACCACTATGTTCAGGTGGATGTAAAAGGCCCTGGGGAGCTGTCCCGGACCGGGTTGGAGCGCTATACAGCGGTGATAATGGCAAATGTCCCGAGTTTTAAGGAAAGCGATATTGAGTTGATGCAAAACTATTTGCGGAATGGGGGCGGAATGATCTTCTATCCGGGAGATAAGGTGAATCGCGACTACTACAATGAGGAATTGTTTTCCAAACATGCCATTCTTCCTTCTCCTTGGGGAGTATCGACCGGCGACGCCGGTCAGGATGAGCAGTATATTGAATTTCAGAAGCGTGCTTTTGAGCATCCGGTAACCTCCCCTTGGAATAACCCCGAGTTTGGGTCCTTGGGGGCGGCAAGAACATTTAGGTGGCTCCCACTTAAGGAAAAAGTGGAGGAACAATCAAAGGTGAAGGAGGCGGGATTGCCCAGAGTTGTTCTGCGATACGAGAAAAAAGCGGCGGTCGGGCAGGAAGAGGGGGGGTTGGGGGAGGCGGCTATTATGGAGCGTGATTGGGGTGGAGGTAAGGTATACCAGTTCAGTTCAACGGCTGATACAGACTGGAGTGACCTGCCTATTCGTGGTGCCTCGGTAGTCCCCCTAGTATACCGCATAATAGGTAGTATTCAGGCTAATCAAGACTCAGGCCTTAACTTGAAAGTAGGGGATCCTTTCCGTAAGACCTTGGCTGCTCACCAGGGTAGTGCAGAAGGTTTTGTGTTTGATCCGTATTTATCCAGAACCAACAACCTGACGGTGCAAACCAATTACATCCAACCGGTATTGGAGTTTAAGGAAACCCACCGTGCCGGTTTCTATGATTTTCATCTTAAAGGAGATGCTGCGAATAAAGTACGGTTTGCTGTGCAGCCTGATCAGCGCGAATCAGATCTGCGGAAGATTGATGACAAGGATTTACGGGACTTATTACGCATCGGTGGCGCGGATTTGATCCCGTGGGATTCCAATGTTGATTTTCAGGCTGCGGTGCAAGATAAGCGTATCGGGGCTGAGCTTTGGTTGTGGGTTTTGGGTTTAGTGTTGCTTTTGGCCGGGCTGGAAACATTCCTGGCTCAAAAATTTAGCCAATCAAAATAATGAATGACTGGATATTAAAATTGACAGGCAGCACCGTGGAACCAGGCAGTACTGTTACAGGGTTTGACTTGGGTGCTGCAGGGGGAGTTGGGGTAGGGCTTATTCTATTGCTTGCTGTGGTTTTGGTTGCTGTGGTCATCATTTCATATCGTTGGATGCCTGAAGAGCAAACCTCAGCTCGAAAGGGAATGCTGGTCTTTTTGCGGCTGACGTTTCTGGCCCTGCTTCTGGGGATCCTCTTTCAGCCGGTTCTAACGCTTCATTTGGAAAGGCAAATCCGCCAAACCCTGTTGGTCATGCTGGACTCAAGTCGAAGCATGACAATTGCTGATCCTAGGATAGCCGGTGAAGATTTAAAACGTGCAGCCATTGCCAAGGGGAAAGTAAAGCCGGATGCGGGCTTGGATGTAAATTTGGAGGTCAATATTGAGGACGAAGTCCGCACCCTGGCGCGTACGAATATTCTTCAGAGTGTGTTGCTAAATGAGGAACTAAGGCTCCTTCCCGACTTGAGTGATAAGTTTAACCTGGTGGGATTTACTTTTGGATTGGGTAGGGTCGACCAAAAATCCTTTGTTTCAGAAATAGACGAAAAACAAACCAACAAGCTAAAGAAACTGGAAATAAAGGATTTTGAGGGCTGGGTGAAGGGAGTGGAAGCGGCTCACTCGGCGACTGCACTCGGCGATTCTTTGGCTGAAGTTCTAAAGTTGAAACGAGGTCAGCCACTGGCGGGAATCTTGGTCGCTTCAGACGGTGGTCACAACAGGGGGACGCCGCCGGGTTCCTTGATCAAGGAATTAAAGGAAGCGGGGGTGCCTCTCTATTTTTACGGGGTTGGTATTACTTCGCCTCGCGACATCATTGTGACTGAGATGGATGCGCCCGAGGCAGCGTTTCTGGAGGATGAGATCCTGATCAAGGTGCGCGTCCGGTCTCAGGGGTTGGCTGGTGAAAATGCGCAACTCATTCTTACTTTTAACGGGGACAAGGTGGCCGAGGAAACGGTGGCTTTTGGGCAGGATGGAGAACAGAGCATTCCCATGCGGATCAAGCCCGATTTGGCAGGTGACTTTGAATTACGTGCCTTCATTGCTGCGCGTGATGATGAAACCGATGACAACAACAATGAGGTTAAAAGACGTTTACGAATCGTTGATGATAAGGTTCGTGTTCTCTTTGTGGAGCAGTCTCCCCGTTGGGACTATCGTTACCTGCAGGCTGCGCTCACCCGCGACCGGCGGGTTGAGGTGAAGACTCTGCTCATCGAAGGAGACCCGGCACTAGCTAGAGAAGAAGGGTCACCATACATTGAGCAGTTTCCGGAAAACAAAAAAGATCTCTTTGAATACGATGTGGTGGTATTTGGTGATGTTGATCCGAAAAGTCTGTCAGTGACCCAAATGGAAAACCTTAATGAGTTTGTATCCCGCTTTGGCGGTGCCTTTGTCATGATTGCTGGCAGGCGGCATAGTCCGATTTCATTCGCTGAGACACCAATTTCAGACATGTTGCCCGTGGAGTTTGAACGGGGATCCGAAGGTGATGATTCAACTACTTCAGACAAGCCAATTCGTGTTGAACTGACAGCCTTGGGTAAAACCGATCCGATGCTCGATCTCTCCGATGAGGAATCGAGCAACGAGTCCTTGTGGGATGATCTTCCACCTATTTACTGGGTAGCTGCGGTTGATCGCAAGCCGGGTGCGGAAGTTTTGATGGTCGATCCCGCTGAGGAATCCGATAGTGGTAAACGCCCGATTATCGCGCGTCATCAATATGGATTGGGGCAGGTGCTCTACGTGGGGACGGACAACACGTGGCGTTGGCGTCGTAATGTGGGAGATCTTTATTACACACGTTTCTGGGGCCAGGTGAACCAGCGGATGGCTCAGCAGCGCTTTATCGGGGAGGATAAAAGGACGCAGATTTCTCTTAATAGCCAAAACTATTTAAGTGGAGAACCTGTTCGTGCATATGCGCGCCTGTATCAGGAGGGTTATGAGCCTTGGGATGAGGAACAGATTCGCGGGGTATATACGAAGGGTGATGGTTTGCAAAAAGAGGTGATGCTGAAAGCCGTTGTGGGCAAGCCAGGCCTTTATTTTGGGGAATTCTCCGCACCAGCCGCGGGGCAATATCAGATCCATGTGGCTACTGCGCCCGAAACAAAACGCGACTTTACCGTGGTTGAAACTTCTCTGGAGATGGCTGAGACGGCCATGAATGCAGGTTTGATGGAGAATTTAGCCACGCAAACGGGCGGCAAATTTTTCCGTGAGGAAGGCCTTCATGAATTGGTCAAAGCAATCGACACGAAAAAGGTTACTGTCCCTAGCCGAATGGAAATAGAATTATGGGCAACCCCATTATATTTCTTGCTTATCATGATCGTGGTAACCATTGAATGGATATTACGTAAGTTCTCCTATTTGAAATGAGCTTAGCCAAAACAGCAAGTGCAAGTGAGGTGCTGCAAAGCAAGCTTTCTGGTGTGCGTGATAAACACCTGTATGTAGGTTTGGGAACGGGTGTGGCTTGGTTGGTATTGGCGGCAGTGGTTTTGTTGGGGGTCGGAATGTTCCTGGACTGGAAGTTTGATTTATCCAAGGACATTCGTACTGTCTTGTTGATGGGAGACGTTGTGGTGCTTCTCGTTATCTTCGCAAAGCATATTTACACTCCTTTTGCCGAGCGCCCCGACTACGAGGAGGTGGCACTGGAGGTGGAAAGGGGGATTCCGGAGTTTCGTAGTCGCCTGATAGCCTCTACTCAGATGGAACCAGGGACAGAAAAGGACCAAACTGCAGCCATGTTTATTCGTGCCTTGGTCAAGCAGACCGAAGAGATGTCCCGTTCGCAAGATTTCAACCGGGTTGTGCCTGCTGAAGGATTCGCCAAGGCGGCGGTATGGTCGGTTCTCGTCACTTGTTTGGGGCTGGTTGCCTTCAATGAATTCCAGCCTGATACCGGAGTCTTGTGGGAAAGAGCTTTCCTAGGCGATCCACCAGTACCTCGTAAAACGATTATTGAGTCGATCTCTGTGGAACCCAACGAGGTAGTTGCCCGTGGTGATGATGTGACGATCAGTGTTGTTTTGGATGAAAAAAGCCGCGTGAAACCACAGGTCGCCGATATTGCCATTATGTATGCTAGTGCCGCGCGGCCAACGGTTCATACTAGAACCAATTCGAATGACACCTACACTTTGAAGCTCAAGAATGTACGTGAAACTTTCACCATTACTGCAAAGGTAAATGATGGGGAAATGAATAAGAAGGTGGAAGTGGTGCCTCGGCCGGCCGTGCGAGCAATAGAATTTGAGCAGAAATTTCCTTCCTATACAGGGCTCAAGACTCAGACCCGTCAGCGGGGGGATTTAACACTTTTGCTTGGGAGTGAATTAAAGCTTCGGGTTACGGCAAATAAAAAAATCACAGAGGGTATTGTGTTCCTTAAAAATACGGATGGGGAAACACTGCAAGAACAACTACTAACTGTTGTAGGTAAAGAGAGTGAGCAGGCCTCATCTGGTTTAAAGTTGGACGATCTCAGCATTTCTGGATTTAGTGTCCGACTCAAAGATAAGTACGGATATGAGTCACAGGATGAGGCGTTTTATCGAGTTACAATGCTTCCAGACAAGCCGCCAGTGGTTCGTATCCTTGAGCCGATACGTAAAGAGGAGAAGGTGACCCAAAGGGCAACTTTGCCGATCATGGTTTCAGTCAAGGATGACTATGGAGTGGATAATCTGGTGCTTATGTTTTCACACGGGAATTCTCCACCCCAAATGGTTCCTCTTAAGGCGGAGTCGACAATTGGTCGATTGGCCCGGATACCCTTTGACTGGAAGATCCGCGATCTCAAGCCGCCGGTGGGAACGGAGATTAAGTATTGGGTTCAGGCCTATGATGGCTGTGCTCCCGAGCCAGGAATGGGTAAGAGTCGTGTGCTCACCGCTTTGGTAGTGACAGACAATGAAAAACGCCGGGATTTGCAGAATCGCGCCACCGATTCCATTACCGGTATTAACGAGACCGCTGCCCGGCAGGAGAAGCTTAATGTGCAACTTGGCGAAATCATTCGCGCCCGGGCAGTAACTTCTCCACAAGAAAACGAATAATTGAGGCCAATAGTGGTCTGATAGTCATTGCGTTTTGCAGTAAAAAGAGCATTATTTCCGTCAAATCTGCTGTCGGAGCGCAGTGCACAACCCTGTAAGGGAGCAATAATATGAAACTACTTCAGACCCTAATGACCGGAATGCTTGTTTTACCGGTTTTATCCGAGGCCGCCACACCTGTCTCTACCAAAACCCGTAATGCTTTAATCAAGCAAGAGGTGCAGCAGGGTAATATCGGCGCCAGCTTGGGGAGAGTAGCTCGTCAGCTTGATTTAGTGATAGCCGAGTATGACCGAAACGGGCTTGAGGGTGACGATGTGGATACTCTGAAACGTTTCCGGGGGATGCTCAATAATCTCACCCAATCGGAGGTGATAAAGATCGTGAAGCAGCTGGAGGCGGCCAGAATTATTGATAATGACCGACCTAAATCCAACAGTAATGCATTTGGGGCTTTCGCCGGACAGAAGCAGGTGACCGTGCAGCTCGAACAGATTTACCTGGAATGGCAGCGGCAGCAGATTTTTCGCGAACTTTCCAGCCGTTTCAGCCGCCTGTCCGACACCCAGCGTGGCAACATGCAGCGCACAGTGGACTTGTACAAGAAGATGAGCGGGTCCTCCTCTTATCGTTACCGTGAGGAGTCCAAGATCGATCTTCGTATTCAGGAACTGGATCAAGCTGGTATCAACGATGAAGCTGATTCCTTGGTGAAGAAACTGGCTGAACTGAATAAAAAACTCGATGCGGCTACCGAACCTCGTCCGAAACTGGCGATGGAAAAGGTAAACGCGGAGCTCAACCCGGCTTTGGGAGGTGCGTTAGTTGACCTTCAGGGTAATAAGCTTGCCAGTGCAGCAGGAAATGAGCGGCGGGCACGCGACGCGATGCTGGATCTGGCTCGTATACTTGCGCCCAAGCGCGACAAAGAGGAAGTAATTCGCCAGGCTATACTAGATATTGAGAAGGCTATTGCTGATCAAGAGAAGGTCAAGGGAGACACTCAAAAGCTAAAAGAAACCACTGAAATAAAACCAGAGAATCTTGAGCGGGATCAAGCCGAATTGGTTGATCGTACTGATCTCATACGTGAAGACGTGAAGGAGTTCGTTCCAAAAGCTGCTGAGGAGCTGAAGGCTTCCACTGACAATCAGCAAAATGCACGTGCTGTACTTAATAATAATCAGGCCAGTAACGAGGCCAAAGCCGAGCAGGCTACGCAACAGCAGTCTGAGTCTATCGAGAACTTGACCGATGCGAAAAAGATTCTTGAGGAAGAACTAGAGAAAATGGCTGAACAAGCCAAAAACCCCCAGAAGAAAGACAAGCTGGAGACACTTAAGGAACTTGCCGAGAAAGTCGCAGAACTTAAGAGGCAGGAGGAAGCCATTCAGGAGCAAGCTGAAAAGGTCGATAAACTGCCCGACCCGACCGAAGCTGAGCGAAGCGAAGCTGAGGCTGCCCGCCAACTTGCCGAAAAACAGGTTGAGGAGGCTAAGCAAATTGCCAGTCACTTGGAGCAGGTTCTAGAGAAGGCTCCGGAGGAAGTGAAGGCTGCTGCTGAAATTGCGGCTAAAAAAGCTGAAGAGATCGCCAAGGAAATTCCCGGCATCGAGAAACGAGCTGAAGCTGGCAAGGTTGAGGCTGAGCCGGAATTCAAGGAAGCGGTTGAAAAGTTGGAACAGGCGGCTAAGCAGGCTGCTGAGGCAGCCAAGAATGCTCAACAACAGAAGGAAAAGTTGGCTGAGGCAGCGAAGCCTTTGGAGCAAGCGGCTCAAGAACTTGCAGAGGCAGCCGAAAAGGCTGCTGAGGCCGCAAAGAATTCCGATGTGGCAGAGCAAAAACAAGCTGCCCAAGAGGCTAAGGAAGGAGCCGAAAAGGTAGCACAGGAGGCAAAAGATTTGGCACAGCAGGCCAAGGGTGAATTGCCGGAGAATTTAGCCCAAAAAATCGCCGAGGCGGCCAAAGAACTGGCTCAAGAGGAAGTTCCTGAGATTAAGAAGAAATCCAGTGATGCAAAAGTGGATGCAGGCAATACGTTGGAGGAAGTAGAGAAAGCATTGAATGAGGCTGTCAAGAAGGCAGCCGAAGCTGCTGCGGACCAAAAGAATCAGGATCAAAAACTTGCCGAAGCGGTTAAACCACTTGAGCAGGCAGCCGAGCAACTAGCTGAAACTGCAAAGAAGGCTGCTGAAGCTGCTGAACAGGCAAATACACCGGAGGAGAGACAGGCTGCTGAAGCCGCCAAACAGGATGCCGAAAAGGCAGCGCAAGAGGCAAAGAGTCTGGCGCAGCAGGCCGAAGGGGAGTTGCCTGAGGATTTGGCCAAGCAGATTGCTGAGGCCGCTAAAGAATTGGCCAAAGAAGATGTTCCAGAGGTAGGAGAAAAAGCCAACGATGCAAAGGCGGAAGTTCAAAAGGAAGTGGAACAGGCCAAAAAATCCCTAGAGGAAGCTGCTAAAAAGGCGGCCGAGGCGGCCGCAAACGATGAGAAGGCCAAGGAACAGCTCGCCGAGGCGGCAAAGAAACTGGATCAAGCCGGTCAGGAATTGCAGGAAGCAGCGCAGAAGGCTGAAGACGCAAGAGAGATGGCTAATGAGAAGCGTGATGGATTTCAAGATCAGGCTAAGCAGCAGGAACAAGTAAAGAGTGATACCAAAGATACCCAGCAGGATGCCGCTGAACCTGCACCTGAGGCGGCTGAATCATTAGGGCAGGCGGCTAAACAAATGCAGAAATCTGAGGATCAGTTAAGCCAGGATGAGAACGCTCCGGATGCGCAACAGGCGGCCATTGATGCTTTGGAGAAAGCTGAACAACAGCTTGCAGAGAAAATTGACGAACTTGAAAAGGCTGCCGAACAGAAGAAGGCTCTGGAAGAATTGAGTGAGGATATTGCTGAATTGATCAAGGATCAACAGGATTTACAACTTGATACGGCTAAAGCAGCCGGTCAAGAGCAAGCCAAGGAAAATCAGGAGAATTCGGCCAAGCCAGAGGGACAACCGGAAGGGAAGCCAGAGGGACAACCGGAAGGGAAGCCAGAGGGACAACCGGAAGCCAGTCAATCACCTTCATTACCTGAGCAGGCTGAGCAACAGGGTGATTTGGCACAGGAAACTGGCAAGACTCAGGAGCAATCGAAGCAGGCCGAAGCCCCTTCGGATGCACAACAAGCATTGGAGCAGGCTGAAGGCGAGATGCAGAAAGCTCAGGAACAACTGAATAAGCCAGATGCGCAGGAAGCTCGTCAGCCGCAAGGTGAGGCTATCGATCAGTTGCAGGAAGCAAAGAAGGCTGTGGATGAGAAGATCAACGAACTGGCCAAAGAATTGGGGCAACCCCAGCAACAAGATCCCAGTGCCCTCGCAAACGCACAGGAAGCAACTGAAAAGGCGCAGGAACTTCTTAATGAAGCCCTTTCGGAATTGCAGGAACCTGCCGGCTTGATGCAGGAATTGCAAAAGCGCCAACAGGATATCGCTGATGCCCTGGAAGAGCAGCAGGGACAACTCCCCGAAGGCCAGCAACCTGAGGGGCAAAAGCCACAAGACAATGCCCTTGCCCAAGCACAGGAGGCAGCACAAAACGCAGCAGAGCAACTAGCTGAAAATAATCTTCCTCAAGCGATTGGAGAAATGAAAAAAGCTGAAGCTGCGATTGCCGAAGCTCAACCCGGCCAAGAACCCGGCCAAGAACCCGGCCAAGAACCCGGCCAAGAACCCGGCC
>CAZHJW010000059.1:0-12616 GCA_964533265.1 uncultured Pedosphaera sp. | reverse complement strand
TGCGCCACATCGAATTCAACCTTATCGTGGAATTCCGGATGCGCTTCCAAACGGTTTAGCCAAGCATTGACCAGTTTGGTTCGGATAATCACCGATAGATTAGCAGGCAGGAAAGAATTAAAACTAGCACGGACATCAACGTAAGGCTGCCCCCCTAGTGTGATCATTAATGGAGTGTGGGGTACGGGTTGATATCCCATTGTTTCACGGGCTTCCTGCCACACAGAATCGGTAATGAGATACCGGTAGAGGGATACCGCCAACGGCTTCGGATGCGTGCCAATAATTTCAGCCGGATTCCAATCTGGCATTTGGCCAAGGATTGTGCGGTCACCTGCCACGTGGGATTTAGGTTGGTTGTGATATACCCAGAATTGCTCAGCTTGGAACAGCGCTTCACCAACCTGCCGGGTGTTGCTGCAATTCCAGTTTTCATGCACGGTGATGCGCCGTACCTGCAGCAGATGAAGTCGGCCATCGCGCGTCTTGGCAAACTCAATGTCCAGTGGAGTTCTCCGTGGGCAAAGTTGTTCTAGTTCGCGGGTTAGATTTAGCAGTTCGGTAACACGGGTTGAAGCAACACGTCCTGAGCCAAAGTCACGATGCACCATCACCGTTTTGTTTACCCCCTTGCCGCCGGTGATGGTGTCAGTCTTGCCGCTCTCATCATCGTAATTTAAAATATAATATGGGGCTCCCGTATCCAGTTCGTGCGTCATGATTACGCCACTTAGAATCACATTCTGCAACATTGGCATGATGAGTACCTGATCTTCAGGGTCTCCATGAAAGGAATTTATTACTGATTGTACGGCTTCCTTAACTGCCTTTGCATTGCCGCTATCGACATCTAGACATGAGGTAAACGCCCCTGCTTGCGAATGGGTGTTGCCGTCTTCGTTTTGCGCACTGCTGCGAATTATGACTTGATGGTCTTCAAAACGCCGCCCAATCTCCAGTAGCATAGCCGTTTCATTCGCCCACCACTCAGCTACGCTGAAATAAAGCATATCCGGAACTTCCACTGTTTGAACCAAATTCTGCAAGGAGGCGAGAGTCTCGGCCTTGGTGCCAAACTCTAACCTCCGGGCTTGATTCGGGGCATTAGCCTGAGGTGATGCATCGACAAACTCTAGAATGGCCGATCCTTCTGGAGCGGTCATCAAGTCCTCTCCAGGGCTTTTATGGAGTTTGAGAGCGCACATTATAGGTTAAACAGGTTTCGGAGGTTTCTTTTTCCAGCACTTGGCGGCGGAGAGGTACTTTACTCATATCCTCTACGTTCATTCGCTGAGCACGACCGAATTTTTTCTCAACGAGGTTGAGGTAGTCCGGGTTGGTGAAATAGGTTTGCCATGCTTCGTCGCGGAATCGCATTACTTCAGCAGCGCTAAGATGTTTCGTGGGCAGTGGTTGGCTTTCATAGGAGAGAAATCCGTACCCCTCATAGGAATCAGGCAGTGGCCAGTCGTTTTGCTTGGCTTCGTGATATAATGGACTCCCAGGGAGAGCCTGACACGGATACATATTGGCCATCTCGGTATTGAGTTCCAGCGCCAGATCCAGTGTTTGCTGCATTGTTTCCCGGGTGTCCTCCGGGAAACCGTAGATATAATTGGAAATGATATTCAGGTCGGCCTCGCCGATTTCACGGGCAACATCACGAATATTGATGTCCTTGAAAGAGCCTTTTGATACTTCACGGCGTACTGCTTGGTTTCCGGCTTCTACTCCCAGAGCAAGCCAGTTGATCCCCGCGCGCTTGAACAAATTGAGGTACTTTGGTCGCACTGTATCGATCCGTGAGTAAGCCCACATCCTCAAGGGTAATTCGCGGTCGATGAGGTTATTAAGTAACGGCTCAAAATAGCGTTTATCCAGAAAGAACATCTCATCAGAAATACGTAAGGTTTCCACGCCAAGGTTTGAGAGCTTCTCGAATTCTTTCGTGATAAAATCCGGAGACCAGAATCGCATGTTGCGAGAGTGGGAGGAGTTGATATGATCTTCATTATCCTTTCGGTTTACAATGTTGATCATGCAAAAGTTACAGGCAAACCGGCAGCCCAGAGATGTGTAAATCGCCGCGAACGGGGTGCGCTTGGAATGATCGAATTCCGCGTGCCAAAAATGTGCACGGTATAAGTCCAGTGGCTGTTGGTCATACGGCAGCAAGTCCCAGGCATAGCCGGGTAAATCCAAGTCCATGCGATCCTGAGGCACCACATGTTCGGGAGGGTTGAGCCAGGGACGACCGTTTAATTTGTGGCCAATCCCCTTCACCTTTTCCACTTCGTCATCGAGGTTGCTACGTAATAGATTTTGCACTGCGTAAACGCCCTCATTGAGGAGCACGTAATCAATTGAATCTTCGGTCAACACTTCAAGGGGCAGGGCACTGGTATGTGATCCAACGATGGCAATCTTGTATTCGGGATAGGATTCTTTTAGTGCTTTAGATAAAGCGATGGCACCGATCATGTTGGTGGTTCCCGAGTTTGGATTCTGGCCGTATACCGTCAGGCAAACTAACCTCGGATTGGCTTCGTCAATGCGTTTAACCGACTGTTCAAGCGTCAATCTTTCAGCGCCTGTATCTAATATCGCCGCCTCAAAACCATTGCTGCGACAGGCTTGAGCTAGCAAAAGCGCCCATGTTGGCGTCTCAATGGCCGCATATTTTTTGGCTAACTCCTGATAGGCCTTCGCCGATGAATCGGGAGAGACAAACAGGACATCAAGCGGTTTGTTTAAAGATTTAATCATTGTTACAGGGTATTCAACAATGCGGTCAGCGCAGTGATGCGTTCAGGTTCAAGGTCCGGATAGTTCCCGATGTACCAGCCATAAAAATGTACGTGATTGGTGAACGGGTAGTTTTTGTATTCATCGCCAAAACGCTGCCGGGCGTAGGGTTGGCGAAGTTGATTGCCACCTCCGGCTGTACCTCGGCGGAATTCTACTTTCAGTTCACGCAAGGTTCGTTCCACGCGATCCCGTAAAGTGTCATCTGGTCGACGCAGGATCAGTGTGAAGGCGTAGTTGCTACTGCCTTCCACCGCAAAATCAGTTTGGTATTTTGAAGAATCCAGCCCCGTTAAAAAAAGTTTGAGATTGCGTGTGCGTACGGCGTTGTTGTCATCTAAACGTTTCAGTTGATTGCGCCCAATCACCGCATTAAGTTCAGTGCCTCGCACGTTATAGGCAGGATAAGCGAAGATGAAATCAGGGTTCAGGTCCGGATGTTCAGAAGTGTAGTGATTCTTGGTCGCCTCTTCTGAAGCTTCACGCACCATTCCGTGCGAGCGGTAAATACGCACTACTTCATTTAACTCATCATCGTTTGTACACACCATGCCACCTTCTACGGTGCTAAGATGATGTGCGTAGTAGAAAGAAAAGTTTGAAGCCCACCCCATGCTTCCCACCCGGTGACTTTTGTAGGTGGCTCCATGAGCCTCACAACAATCTTCGATCAACGGAATTTTTCGCTTGGCTAATTCATCAAGCAGTCTTTGGTCGAGCCCGTTGTACCCAAGTACATGGGTTAGGAATACCGCCTTGGTGTGATCATTTATCTTGTCGAGCACCTGCTCAATATCCATGCCAAGCGTGCGAGGGTTGACATCTACAAATACCGGTTTCAGGCCGGCGTGCAGTACCGAGGAGATGTCGCTTACCCAGGTAAGTGTGGGCACAATGACTTCACCTTCACCTTTAAGTTGGCGTAACGCGGCAATAGTCACGAGATTAGCCGCCGAGCCAGAATGGACAAATACGCTATGCTTTACTCCCAGCCATTGGCTCCACTCGCGTTCGAATTCACGCACGTTTTTCGATTGTGTAAGGATAGGGTCGTCCTGTTGTAAAAAGTCCACCAGACAATCGAGATCCTCGCGCGTGATGTTGTTGCGCATTAACGGCCACGGGCCAACAGCAGTTTGAGGTTCGGCAGTAGCAGAGTTATTTTTCATTATAATAATCTCCATATTCCACGAGGACCGTGCTTTTGCCGTCTGTGCGGGTGTGGGCCTTTTCATAGGCCGGGAAAATATCCTCTGATTCCTCAAGGCGTATAATTTCCACATTCTTCAACATCTTCCGGTAGGCATCGGTGTAATCGCCGATGTGCTGATGCCCTGGATGAAGTGGGCGTTCGGAGCCAATGCTGGTACGAATAATGGCCTTGGGCTGGTAGCCTCCACCGGACATTTCGCTGAATTTATCGAGGTGGTTCACTAGTTGATTGGTGGCGAGCAATAAAAAATTCCAGCGCGGAAAAATACTCACCGGTAGTTTACCCTGTAATGCGAGTCCATTGGTCATACCCATCTGCATGTCCTCATCAACAGGGATCTCGATCTTACGGTCCAATGAAACATCTTTAAGCGTGTTGCTCATCGCGGTGCCCGCATAGGCAACCGCCTGGCCGAGAAACACTGTGTCTGTGTCGCCCGCGAGATATTCCATTGAGCGTTTCAGTTCATCAAAATATTTCAGCAATTTCATGACCTAGAATTGTACGCGTTGTCCGGCACCCGCATGGGGGTATTTGGATTCGTACTCGTAATAAGTGATATATGGATCGTCGACGTTTTCATAAGTGAGCGTTTCAGTGGCCCAGGTTTTACGGGTGTCGGTGCATACACTCTTGCCGTTGTCTTCGATCACAAAATGCACCGGCAACTGATGATTGCGCACATACTTGATGCACTCATGAGCGGAACCGGTTTCTGAAGTCATGTCACCGAGGAAGCACCAGACGCGTTCGGATCCACCCTCTCGTTGAATTCCCATCCCTAGCCCCACTGCGATGGGTAGAACCCCTGTGACAATTGCCGAGCTCAGCACCCGGTGTTCTGGGAAATTCAAAGTGATAGAGTGACCGGCCATGATCTCGGCCTTGACTTCTTCCTGCGGAACGCCCTTGAGAAGACACTGATAATGACTCCGCCAAGAGCACAGCACCCAGTCATCAGGTCGAACGCGTTTAAAGACTTCAATGATCTCATTTTCGTTTCCGTAATAGAGATGCACGGGTGCTTTGATTTTTGAGTCGTTAAACTCTGTGGCAATATCCTCTTCGAAGGCGATCAATTCCTCGGGGGCCCACAGCGGCAAATCGCTCGTGGCGGGAGTTGTCACGGCGGTGGCATCAGGCTCAAGAATAAAGGGAGGTTTCATGTCTTCATGCAAAATTAGCCATTGCTTCAGCAGTGGCTTCGACTTCGTCCAATTCCCGGAATTGTGCAAGGTTACGGGATCTATTGTCGGCTTCAGCAGCGGAATAATCCTGATCTCGGTCATAGAAGATGACCTGACTGCCCGCCTTCTCAAAGTTGAACGGCACGTGTAATAGGTCGGATAGTTTTTCCCGTACTGCAGGCTGGTGCTGAGGCGGGACAAAAAGCAGCATGAAACCGCCTCCCCCTGCACCGGTGATTTTGCCGCCAATCGCACCCGATTCACGCGCGGCGTTATACAACTCGGCAATAGCCGGGTTGGAAATTTTGTCGCTAATTGCTTGCTTGGCCAGCCAGCCTTCATGGAGTAATTCACCGAATTCTTTGATGGGTCCATGTCCACAGAGGATAGAGAGAGCCTCCTCTACCATGTCGCGCAGGATTCTTAGTTGCCGTCGCTTGGCCTCCAGGGAATTGACATACGTGCCGGCAACCTTATCGGCGGTCCGTTTGATGCCTGTATAAAAGAGCATCAGGTGAGAGGTCAGTTCATCTTGACGATCGGGTGGGATGATCACCGGGCGCACGCTAATCTCGCCCGAAGCGTGAAATGTAATATGATTAAAGCCACCATAGGCGGCGTTCACCTGGTCTTGAGACCCGACATTCTCCTTTAGAATGTCTTGTTCGATCGTGATGCTTTCATTGGCGAGCTGTTCTTTTGTGGCCATGTGACCCTGCAAGGCATGTAAAGCGTTTAATAGTCCTACAGTAAACGATGAGCTGCTTCCCATTCCACTGCGTGCGGGAAGGTCGCCATCATGATGAATCTCTACGCCTCGCTGCAGTTTCAGAAAATTCAGCGTGGCTCGCACCGAGGGATGCTCAATATCTTCTATTTTATTTGTGCTCTCAATTTGCGAATAAACCACGCGAAATTGATGTTCAAAAAAGGGCGGTAAGGAACGTGCGTTAATATAGCAATACTTGTCGATGGTGGTGGACAGTACTGCACCGCCATGTTCGCGGTACCAACCTGGATAATCCGTGCCTCCCCCGAACATGGAGATACGAAACGGTGTACGCGTAATAATCATTTCCCGCTATTATATACTGTGATTGAGTTAATTCTTTAGGCAGATACAAACCTACCCTTGCTGAAGGCAGCATGTGACGTGCCATCCCCGTCTATTTTCGGGAGAAAAAGTTGAAAATACCGGAAAATAACCTGATTTTCCTTAATTTAGGACCGTTAAGTTAGGAGAATTGACCTAGATTTTCCGATATAAACGCTTCAGCTAATGGAAGAGTTTCTGGGGTGCCAATATCAAGAAAAGGGGCATTGACAGGATGGGCAATCAAACCGCTGGAGTCGTGAATTAAACTTGGAAATACCTCATTCTCCAAACTTAATGGCCGCGTTTCGGGGAAAGTTGAAAGCACGGCGTGTCGTAAAAGATAAACCCCAGCATTGATCTGCCCCTCACCGGGCTGCTTTTCATCAAAAGCAGTAATGCTCTTGGATTCATCGATTTGCACCCTTCCATAGCGGGAAGTATCAGCGACCGGACGTGTGACCATAACGCCTTCGCCATCGTTCAGAGCAGAGATAACTGAATTAATACTAGTTAAAATCAAGGAGTCGCCGTTAAGCACCAGCCATGCATCAGGTTGTGTTTCGCAGGCGTTAGCCGCGAAAGCTAAGCCTCCGCCTGTCCCCATTGGTTCTGGTTCGGCAACGCATTGGATGTTCATTTCTGGAACTGGCAAAGCTTTGAAATATTCTGCCAAGACTTCAGCCCGATAGCCGGTGGAGATAATTACGTCCCGGATACTTTGCGCCTTGAGCCAGCGAACGATCCATTCAATAAACGGCTTGCCGTTTACCGGAGCCATGGGTTTCGGTAAATCATTAAGCAAATCCTTTACCCGCGTACCAAATCCTCCGGCAAGGATAAGTGCGGTGATATGGTCGGGGGAGGACATTACACGTTGGAGTAAATCGTGTTACGGATGATGCTATAGCCTTTGATGAGCTCACGAATGCCGCGGTCCAAATCCCACTGGGTTTCAAAGCCGGTATCGAGTAAACGTTGGTTGGATACTATATAATCCCGTTTGTCTGGATCTTCACCTACAGCTGCCTCCACATACACAAATTTGGGCAGGTGCTCCTGAATCTTTGCGCACAGCTCTAGCTTTGATAGGTTTGCTTCCTCAAGACCGGCATTATAGGGTTTACCTTTCATGGTATCGAAATTGTCGATTGCGTGTTCAAACACACGGGCAATATCTCGAACATGAATAAAATTTCTTTTGAAATGACCCTCAAAAATCAGCAGTGCACGGTCGTTTACAGCTCGATAAACAAAGTCGTTTACCAGTAAGTCCAGCCGCATTCTTGGAGCCATGCCGAATACCGTAGCTAAACGGAAACTGATGCTGTTGTCTCGTGCCAGGACTTCCTCTTCAGCTGCCACCTTTGTGCGGCCGTATAGGGTGATGGGACGCAAGGGTGTTTCTTCGGTGCAAAACTTACCTTGTTCACCAACTCCATAGCCGCTGTTGGTGATGGGCATAATGATCCGTTGTTCGGTGCTAACGTTTTCACAAATCATCTGCACCGCGCCGTGATTGACGCTTTCGGCAGCCTCCTTGTCATCATTGCATAAGGGGGCGCCTACCAGTGCGGCAAGCGGGATAATTACATCGGCGTCCTTCAAAAGGGGTTTTAATGTTTCAGGGTCTCGGCAATCACCTCGAATAATATCAAAGTCTTCAGAATGACAGCAATCAGCGAGACTGTTTTGGCGGAATAGAAAATTGTCCAATACGGTAACTTTGTGTCCTTGGCCGAGGAGATGAGGGGTCATAATCGAGCCGAGGTATCCGGCACCGCCTGTGATTAGTATTTTCATGATAGGTTTATGTTTAAAATTCGAGTTGATTAATTATTTCAGTGCCGATGGCGAGTGATGCTGTGGCAGCAGGGCTGGGGGCATTTAATACATGCAGTGCACGAGTGCCACGGGCAAAGTGAAAGTCTTGGACCAGACCGCCTTCTGGAGACATGGCTTGAGCACGAACGCCCGCACCGCCGGTTTCCAAATCGTTGGGGTTCACTTCTGGCACCAATTTTTGCAGTTGTTTACAGAAATACTGTTTACTAAACGAACCACGCAGCTCATGTACGCACATCTTGGGGTACTTCATCGCAAACCGCCACAAACCACAATAAGAGAGGGCATCAACTAAATCTCGCAAATTCACGTTGGTCTTTCGATATCCTTCGCGGGCAAAAGCCAAGACGGCGTTGGGGCCCGCCTCAATGCCTCCACTAATCAGGCGAGTAAAGTGAACCCCTAAAAAGGGGAATGCGGGGTCTGGCACCGGATAAATGAGGTGTTTTACCAGATACTGCGATTGAGGTTTTAACTGAAAGTACTCGCCCCGGAAGGGTACGATGCGTAAATCACGTTTTTGGCCGGCCAATTGACTGACCCGGTCACAATGTAGGCCCGCACAATTGACAATCCATTCGGCCGAATAGTCTCCAACAGAGGTGTCGGCGGTCCACCGGTCGGCTTCATGCAGATGGTTTACCTTGGCGTTGTTTATGACCTGGCCACCTAATAACTCGATTTCTTTTACCAAGGCGGCAACCACTGCAGGGTAGTCAACGATACCTTCCTGAGGCACCTTGAGCGCGGCGATTCCTCCCACGTGTGGCTCGATCTCCCGCATTTGATCGCGGTCTAATTTTTCAATCCCATCTAACCCGTTGGCCATGCCTCGTTCATATAAATTCCCCATTCGGGCAACTTCAGCTTCATTAGTTGCCACCACTAGTTTGCCACAGATTTCATGGGGGACATTGTGCTCCGAACAGAATTCGGTCATCTCTTGTATGCCTTCAACAGCAAGTTTGGCTTTCAGTGAGCCGGGGGTATAGTAAAGGCCGCAGTGAAGCACTCCGCTATTGTGAGCCGTCTGATGCTGGCCAGGGGTGGGTTCTTTTTCCAGAACAGTGACCTTGGAGCCTGGGTATTTACGAAGTAACTGTCTGGCGGTGGCAAGGCCCACGATCCCTCCGCCGATAATTAAACTGGATGGTGTGCTCAATCTGCTACTCCTCGTCTTTCTAGTAGCAGAGTAGAGGTGTTTTGAAAAGGCCGACCGGCCGCGGCTCCTTTTCAGGACTCCACGGCCGGCGGCATAACCCAACAATCTCCAACAAGCTTCCTGGTTGACGTTGCCTTCCATGGCCTTGTCTACCTGGGGTTGTTTTTCAAAAAGCCTTTAACGCAGAAGCTGCAGGGCAGCCTGTGGTAGCGTGTTGGCCTGGGTAAGCATTTGCGTACCGGATTGGACCAGAATCTGGTAACGGGCATAGTTGGTGGCTTCTGTTGCCACATCCACATCCGCCACACGACTGATCGCCGAGGAAAGGTTCTCCTTGGTAATCGAGAGCTGATCACTGGTGAAGTTCAGCCGGGATTGCACCGCACCCAATTGCGCGCGGTCAATGGCGATCTGACTAATGGCATTCTTTACCGCATTGAGTGCCAAGTCCGCATTAGATGAACTGGTCAGGTCAACCGTGCCTGACACTGCAGATGTGTATGTGGCTGCGCTCAGGTCAATACCCGGCATATCAAAGGTGTTGCCTTCAGAATCCACGGTTACTGCGGCACCGCTTGTTCCAAATAAGGATACAGCGTTGTACTCCTTGGTACGGGTGTTATCCACGTAGTCCTGCAACTGGGCAAATTCCTTCTGGTACAGGTTCAAGTCAGCTGTAGACTTGGTGCCGTCCTTGGCCAGCATAGCCAGCTCACCCATACGACGAAGTGCTTTATCAATCGTCTTCATAAAGCCGTCCTGGGTTTGGGTGAATGATACCGCGTTTACTACGTTACTGAGAGCGGAGTCCAGACGTTTAATCTGTGACCGCAAACGTGATGTTACCGCCAAACCAGCCGCGTCATCGGATGGTTTGATGATTCGTGAACCGGAACTTAATCGGCTCAATGATTTGGACAGCTCCGTTTGGCTTTTATTCAGGTTGTTAGCCGTTTGGAGTGCCTCCATGTTGGTGTTGATAACCATTGTTCGTTCCTTCTTTTTGTTTTGTTGGTTAGTGGGTTTAAATTCCGTTTTGTTCAGTTACTAATGGCTCACAAGCAATTTTGCTTTCATTTTGGCCACCGACGAATCTGCAGCCATTTGGTTGTTCTTTCTTATTTCCTCATAAATCTCGTAACGCATTACATTTACTTCCTTCGGAGCTTCAATGCCGATTCGGACGTTGTCATTATCCACCCGCAGTATGCTTACTGTGACGTTTCCATTTATGACAACGCTCTCTTTCGGTTTTCTGGATAAGACCAACATGTGGAGTAAAATCTTCCTGGGCTTAATTTCCCATTGGATGTGCGAGAGATAAATCTGCAGCATTCATAGGGACAATTTGTCTGCCCCGAAGCGTTTTCTGGTTATAGACAATGGGGCCCTTTAGGTTGATGGTGACTGACTCATTAGGGTGATAGGTAGCAATACAGAGCACCACTGCATCAGTCTGATTGTTGAGATCAAGCATCACTACATCGTCGTCAGCTAGCTCAACGCTATACTTTTCCACGGCAAAGGAGGGTGGTATGACCAGAAAACTCTGGTCGGCATCTACTCCCTTGAGCCACTGGTAGGGGCCTAGCTCTTCGTCTGAGATGAGCTCAAAATGTTTGTTTGCCTCAAATCCCAGTAGTCCTGAGGTGAAATGCAGAGGTAAGCCGGGCTTCAACTCCGGTGCCTCGACAGTTCTGCTCTCAGCTTCTTGTTGTTTATGTTCAATGGTCAGCATGGCGCGACAATCGTTTGATGTGGACGCAGCAGACAACGTGCCAAGTATTGAACTCCTATGTGAAAAGAGGGGAGTCGACCCATGGATATACGCTAAAATAGCGTTAACCCCAGAAAAACGGCAAAAAATGGTTAATTTTAGGCTAGAAAGTTAAGTTGCACTCATGCGGAGGGTTGTTTCTCCGATCCGGATTTCGTCCCCTTCTGCCAACTCGTGTGCCCCTTTTTTTATAGCTGTTCCGTTGATGGTGGTTCCGTAGCGACTATTCAGGTCCTCTATCCAGCAACTTCCATTTTCCAGCCATAATTTGGCGTGCTCCCGGCTTACAGTGGTGTCCGGACTCAAATCAATATCCACCTCTGTGCGGTCATTAGGGCGCCCCACGACGACGACGGCTTTTTCCATCGATTTAACGTGCCATTTGCCCTGATATTGATAGTTAATCTGCATGGAATCTGCAGCCGGATATTTCGCAAAATCATTGGCAAAAAAGCAAACCTTAAATAGAACACCCAGGTGAGTGTTCCAGGTTCAGTCGATTCTGCAGGTTTGAACTCATCTGGGCTTGCTCCGGGCCAGTTGGTCGGTGCGGGAAGGTATTCGTTGCAGCGGATGTTGGCAACCGGAGGGAGTTGCCTGATATGGCTTGCCCGCGACGAACGTCTTGGGAACATTGTTGCCCTTAAGTTTCTTCAGCCTCACCTTGAGACTGACCCCAACATGCGTCAAGAGCTTCATAAAGAGGCTATACAGAATAGGTGTTTGTCCCATCAAAATATTGTCCATCTGTACGATTTGTTTGAATCGCCCAGTGAAGCACCGTTTCTGGTGATGGAATATGTGGAAGGGGCCAGCTTGCACATCATGCGCTTGGAACGATCATCGCAGGTATTTTCCTGGGAAGATCTGCGTCCCATTGTCCTGCAACTATGCAGTGCACTGGATCATGCACACGGCATGCAAATTATCCACCGCGACCTCAAGCCAGCTAATATAATGGTCGATACTCAGGGCAGGGTACGTTTGGCTGACTTGGGCATCTCTGCATCCTTGAATGATGCCTATACTGAGTTGCTCGGATTGCGGGATAATCGAGGCACTGTAACCTTTATGAGTCCCCAACAGCTGGAAGGGGAATCGCCTCAAGTGAGTGATGATATTTATGCCTTGGGAGCGACTCTTTATGAGCTTTTATGCGGTGTTCCTCCATTTCACACAGGAGATATTCAGCATCAACTGCAGGTCGTTCCTCCTCAGCCCATTGAAGCCCGGTTGACTGAGCGGAATCTTCCCAGTGATGCTCCGGGTGAAATCACACAGATGATCATGAATTGCCTGAACAAGAACCCGGAAGTGCGTCCTGCATCAGTCCGTGCGGTGGCACACATTATTGCTCCGGAATCATCGACCCAGCCACTGTTTATCACACCCCCTCCTACCAACGTTGAGCGTACCGCAGGGGTGGCTACGGCTAGAATTCCCCGGAGTCGATTTTCGAGGGAGTTCTACATCGTTATGATTGCGTTGGGGGCGTTATTATTGGTCGCGGGATTGACCCTGTATACGGTGATGA
>CAZHJW010000058.1:0-12985 GCA_964533265.1 uncultured Pedosphaera sp. | reverse complement strand
TCGATCAGTTCCGCCTTTTTTTTATCTGAGATTAGGTTGCCTTTGAGGTTTAAAAATTTCAGTTGCTTGTAACCCTTGAGCCAATCGGCTGAGCGGTCGGTCAGTCGGTTATAGTTTAAGGTCAGGCTTTGCATGTTCTTAAAGGCGTTCAAGTGGATCATGCCATCATCACGTATGCCATTTTCGCCCAAATCCAAATGAGTGAGATTGGAAAGGGGCTTAAGGTATTCTAGGCCCACGTGAGTAATGTTGGTGCTAGAGAGGTCCAGGGACTCAAGCCCACGTATTTTGGCAATGACTTTCAATCCCAGATCACCCACCCGCGTGGCAGAGAGAGAGAGGCGTTTAAGGGAACGCAACTTACTGATGGCTGGCAGTCCTTCATCCCCAACAGCGGTAATATCAAGGATCAGCTCCCTCATGTGTTGGAGCTGGGCCAGTGGAACTGCGCCGGCATCTGTGATCGAGGAATCGGTGGCATCCAGACTTTCGAGTTTCTTCAATTGGCCGATGAATTTGAACCCCTCATTGCCCACTTTTACGGTGTATTTGATGAAAAGTAGCGTAATATCACCATTCTCATTTGTTTCTACACGCCGGGCAATTGACTTCACCGCCCAGTAAAGTTTTCCCTTATGTTCTTGCACCGCCTCAACCAGCGGATCAGGCGGCTGTTGGGCTTCTTCCGGAGTGTGTGAGGCAGTCATACTGTTCGGTGTCTACCTTACTGCGGGGCAGGGGGAGGTGATAGAAAAAATCTAGAAGCGGCCAGATTTAATTGGCTGAAGCAGACCTTTTGGAGCCTCTGGGAGTAAATAGGTAAAGGCAGAAACCGATTTTCCAGAGACGTGACTAACGGTTATCTTTTTGCGCTGGTACCAATCCGGGTGTCCTTCCAATTCGTCGAGTTGTGTGAGGGTGATGGAATCGACTTCCCAAAGTTCACCCCGCACCTGCACTGCGGCATCGCCCGTCTTGGGATTGGCCAACAGAAAGGGAATCTCAGGTTCATTGGGTGCGTACTTGTCCGTGCCGAGATAAAAACCATACTCCTCGATGGTGGCAGCTTCACCGGCAAAATGTGCTGCAGCCAGTAATGCGTGATTGGAATAGCCACGCTTAAGGGTGCCATAGACAAAGAGGAGCGTGTGATTGGAATCCGCGGATTTCACTGAGGTGAAGGTAAAATAAAAATTGGCTGAGGGATAGGTAGCTTGGAGTTCTTTCAGGGTCTTTTTAACACTATGGAAGCACCCAGAAGCTACGCTCCAATTTGAAGAAACCCTCTATAAAAAGAATGAGAATAGCCCCTAAAAACTGCGTGAAAATTATCACAAATGCGCGTTATTTATGGTTTTTAACGTGCCTGCCGCAGTCCCGAAAGTTTAGTTTTCATGCTATTATTACTATTCCGCTTAAAATTTTCATTTTGCAGGTCTTAATTTTAAATAAAATAAGGTATTTTTGATTTTTATCAAAATGGCATAAGCCATGCTCTAAGCGGTCCATTGAATGCCAACTAGTGGTGCGGCTGTCGCTTGGGAGTGACTCCGCGCCCTAAGAGGCTGAAAGTTAAAGACACGCAACCCTGAGCTAACTTTAAAAGCTCATAAACCAACCAAAAAAATGAAAAACACAAGAAAAACACGAGGATTTACCTTAATTGAGCTTCTCGTGGTCATTGCTATCATAGGCATACTTGCCAGTATGCTTCTCCCCACCTTGGCGAAGGCCAAGAAGAAAGCTAACCGGATGAAGTGCTCTGGAAATGTCGGTCAGCTTGCCAAAGCTTACACTGGCTTTGCCAACGAGATGGGAACATTCCCTTGGCACGTTGCCAATGACATCGAATTGATGGAGTCCTATCAAGTTGATTACGGGGCACGTAGAGGTCAGAACCATAACGCCAATTCTGAGGCTCGAAGCCATCAGACTGGTTTTAGGTTCGCCTACCCTTATCACTGTGATGATATTCGCTTTGTCCTAACCAATCCTATTATCAGGGGAGATATGAACTCGAATACGAGCATTCTTTCGCCCTCTGACCCCAAGCAAAAGCGATACAACGACCGTGACAGGGTGAATGGCAAGCTCAAAGGCGTTGCTGGAGGCTGGGGGAGTAGTACCTGGTCAGGCAACACCTACTATTGCCACACCTACTCGGGCAGCTACGGTCATGCCGTGGGCGGTGATGACTTGCGGGGTGAAACCCTGTTGATCACCACCCGGAACGTTCTGGGTGACTACCGTCAGCATATGACCACTTACCCTCGCGGGTACATGTACGGTTGGTACTCACGCGTGACTCATTCATTCACACCGGTAACCGAAGATGGAACAGGAAAATATGGTGGTGCCCGTACCTATGGTAGTCCCCGAAACTCACAGGCAATCCACTACTTTGGGCCTGGCGATGAGGCCATAAAGAAGGTTCCTTATCCTGGCTACAACTGCTCAGGCGTAGAAGTCATCATGAACGGTCTGGATCAAAACCAAGGCAATTACGCCACCTCAGACGGCTCTGTGAAACAGGGTGCGGATACGGATATTCAGGCCATACTTGGCAAGACCCTGCAATCAGGCGAAGGCGGGAACACTGAGCAGTCCTCGAATCTCATCAGTCGTTTCTTCAGGCCATAATAAGGTTTGGTGCCTTAAGAGTTAAGATCAAGGTCCCGCAGCAATGCGGGGCCTTTTTTGTGTTTATAGAGGGACCCCTTCAGGGATCAAGCGTCCCTTTTGTTCATAAAGTCTTGCTTTATTGACGGGCAGCATTTAGACCGGACAAGTAATGATGAAACACGTAATAGTAAAAACTCTGGTGATAGGGTCGCTACTCACACTGATCCCAGTGCTTTCGGGCTGCACAGCCGAGGAAGAAGGGCCGGAAGTAGTGGATCCGGGTCCGGCTCCGGCCGAAGGTGACACAGGTGGCGATGGCGGCGAAGGCGGCGGTGGTGGAGACACAGCCGAGTAAGACCCTGCAATCTCAAGAGTTTGATTAAATCAAAGCCCCGCCGTAGTGCGGGGCCTTTTTTGTGCCCACAGTGAGAAAGAGGAAAGAAAAATGGTGGGCAGAACAGGATTCGAACCTGTGAAGGCATAGCCAGCAGATTTACAGTCTGCCCCGTTTGACCGCTTCGGTATCCACCCACCTAAAATGGGGCGGCAACCCTAGTCCAGTCCCTGTAGTGTGACAACCTTGAAAATCCTTCAAGGCGCCTTCTTGCCAACCGTCATTCAACCGCTTAGGTTCTCCTCCCCATGTTTGATTCCCTCAGCAGCAAACTCCAGAGCGCGTTCAAAAATTTGCGTGGGCTGGGCAAGATTTCTGAGGACAATATTGCCGAAGCCTTACGGGAGGTGCGCATGGCCCTGTTGGAGGCTGATGTTAATTTCAAGGTTGCGAAAGCGTTTCTGGCCCGGGTAAAAGACAAATCCCTTGGCGAAGAGGTGGTGGGGAGTGTTCAACCCGGTCAACAGATCGTGAAGATCATTCACGATGAATTGGTAACCCTGCTGGGTGATACCAATGCCAAGCTTGAGACCGGCGGAAACCCCAGTTGTATCCTGATGGTGGGGTTGCATGGTGCCGGTAAAACCACCTCCAGCGGTAAGTTGGCAAAGCTTATCAAGAAACAAGGGCGTCAACCGCTTTTGGTTGCGGCTGATGTCTACCGGCCTGCAGCGATGGATCAGCTCGAAACTCTTGGTCAACAGGTTGATGTGCCCGTGCTTGCTATGAAAGGCGAGAAGGATGTAGGCAAGATCGCGCGGGCTGCACTGGAGGAAGCACGGGCAAAGGCTTGCAACGTGCTGATCTTTGATACCGCTGGCCGTTTACAGATTGATAAGGACCTGGTGCAGGAACTGGTTGACCTTAAAGGGTTGGTAAAGCCCCAGGAAATCCTCCTCGTTCTCGATGCGGCTACTGGTCAGGAAGCGGTGAGTGTGGCGACCCACTTTGATGAAGCTCTGGGGATCACTGGCTCGATTTTGACCAAGCTTGATGGAGACGCCCGTGGTGGAGCCGCGCTTTCGTTCAAGAGCGTGACTGGCCGCCCAATCAAGTTTGTGGGTGTAGGTGAAAAGCTTGATGAGTTTGAAGCATTTCATCCCGAACGCATGGCAGGCCGTATTCTGGGTATGGGGGATGTAGTGAGCCTGGTGGAGAAGGCGGCAGAGGCGATTGAGGAAGATGACGCTAAGCGCATGGAAGAAAAAATGCGCAAGGGTGCATTTACCTTGGAGGATTTTCTGGAACAAATGCGGGCCATGAAAAAGCTTGGGCCATTGGAAAATATTGTCGGGATGCTTCCCGGGGGTGATGAAGCCTTAAAGGATGCGGATCTGGATAAAGGGCAGGCAGAGATGCGGCGTATGGAAGCTTTGATCTGTGCCATGACTCCTCAGGAACGCCGTCAACCTAATATCCTGAATGCCAGCCGGCGTAAGCGCATTGCCACAGGGACTGGGGTAAAGGTGGCCGAGCTTAATGGCATGCTCAATAAATTCTTCCAGATGCAGCAGATGATGAAGAAGATGGGTAAGATGCAGAAGATGATGGCCAAAATGGGTGGGGGCGGAATGGGTGGGCTGATGGGAAGATAACGGAGTTACTCCGCCCCTTCATACTTTTCGAGATCTGCGATGAAGGTGCCGTGTTTGATTTTGGTTTTGATGCGGAGTGGCACCCTGCGATCATCATCACTCAGCCATATCTGTAATTTAGCGTTGGGGTCTTTTTTGAACACGCCGCGTAGTTGCCCCAAATCCGGTTCGACCAGGATTGTCTGAAAGGATTTTTCACCAATCTTAATTTCCTGTTTGCCCACCACGGTGATCTTTGCTGGAAATGTGGCTTTGCCATCACATACGGCACAGGAAAATTCACCGGCGGTTTCCAGATCTAGTTCGCGGAATTTGAAGATGATGCTCAAGGGATCAAACGTGCTGGCTTCGGTTTCAACTTGGCCATCGGGTTTACCATCAAGGATGCGTTTACAGAGGCGGGCTTTCTCATCGAACACAAGATCTACCTTGCGGGAGGATAAATCAGTTTGGATGGTGTGATATTCAAGGGAGTGGGTGAAAGTTGCGTTGACCACGGAGGAGGCATCGTACTGGACCAGCCCACCGATGGCCCCTCCTTTCAATGTAAACTGCCAGCCCGTGGTGCCGTTGAGATCGATCTTTTTCGTCCTGAACGCAACTTTGCCGGCCGGGAGAGTGAGGAATCCCTTTTCTATTCGAACCTTGTAGAAGCAGGCTTCGCCGTTGGCAAAATGGCGTGGTTGATAGATGAGGGGCTTGAGGGGGGCTTTTGTTTCAGTCGCATTGTTTTCGTACCGCATACCCGGGCGTGGTTGGCGGTAAGTGCTCTCGGTTTTTCCCATCCAAGCGAGTAGTAGCCATAAGGAAATCAGGCCCGTTAGAGCAATGATGCCGATGAGAGCGGTGCGTTTCACCCAGCTAGCATGCGGCGTGACGCAGGGATTGTAAACGTTGTGCGATCCGAAGGGCCATTTCCAGACTTTGGGCGTAGTTCAGACGCGGGTCACAGTAGGTTTCGTAACTCCGTGAGAGGTCGGCTACTGACAATTCCTGAGGGCCGCCGGTGCATTCAGTGACTTCCTCTCCGGTGAGTTCAAAGTGAACGCCCCCCAAGTGGCTGCCGGCCGTCTGATGCGCGGCGAAGGCACCTTCCAACTCTGCGAGTATCGAGTCGTAATCACGTGTTTTGAGTCCTGTGTCGGTGCTGACGGTATTCCCATGCATGGGGTCGCACACCCAAGTGACGATCCGACCCGCTTCAGTAACGGCATGGATGAGCGGAGGCAACAGTTCAGAAACCTTGTCTGCTCCCAAACGGGTAATTACCGTGACACGACCTGGACGGTTTGCCGGCTCGAGCGTGGTAATGAGGTTGACCAGCTCATCGGGCTGAATGGTGGGTCCGGCCTTCACGCCGATGGGGTTTTCAAGTCCCCGAAAATATTCCACATGCGCGCCATCCAGTTGCCGTGTGCGTTCTCCGATCCAGAGGAAATGGGCGCCAAGATTATACCAGTTTCTCCCGACTGGTTCAGTGAAGGCTTCCTCATAATCAAGCAACAAACCTTCGTGCGAGCAGAAGAGCTCAACCGTTTTAAGGGTTGCGGTTCCACGCACCCCAGTTGATTCCACAAAATCAATGGCATCGCGGAGGCGCGCTACGATATCCTCGTATTCTTCACGATTAGTGGTGCTGCGCACAAAACCCAAATCCCAGTGTTGTGGATGGTGCAGATCAGCGAATCCGCCATCGACCAGAGCCCGTGCATAGTTAAGTGTGGCAGCCGAGTGGTAGTAGGCCTGTACGAGGCGCTGAGGGTCGGCTAGGCGGGCGGAGGCATCGGGGTCAATGGCATTGACGTTGTCTCCCCGGTAACTGGGCAGCTCCACTCCGTCGATCGTTTCGGAGTCTTTCGAGCGAGGTTTTGCATACTGGCCGGCCATGCGACCCATCCGGATCACCGGGATGCGTCCACCCCACGTGAGCACCAGACTCATTTGCAAAAGAATCTTTAACTTCGCCTCAATTGCGTTTTTGTGGCAGTCGGAAAAACGTTCAGCGCAGTCTCCGCCATGCAGGAGAAACGCTTCACCTCGTGCTGCTTTTGCCAGATGAGCGCGCAAGGCCTCAACTTCGCCATGGTCTACTAGAGGTGGCAGCGTTTGCACCGAATTGAGGGCACTCTTTAAAGCCTCCGCATTCAGGTAGCGGGGCTGCTGTTTGATGGGCTTGGCGCGCCAAGAACCGCGCGACCAGCTTGGAGGTTGCTCATTCACCAGGCGGAGCGGCGAAGGGTTCGGATTCTTCACTGGTAGGTTTAGGTTTAGGCCCGATGACAGTGTGACGAATCACCCGGGGTTTCCCAACAATAAGCCAGCCTTCATCCAGAAATTCAACACAGTCATAGGCAATACCCGCTTCCAGAGACTCGCGTTTGGTATTATAATGCAGAATGACTGTGCCTCCATGCAGCCCCGCTTCAAGGTAGTTTTTTGTGATGCGAGAGGTATCAATGCTATCTAGTTTCACCTGATCTGGATTGATCCCCGCTTCATTCATTGTGAGAATAAATTTGAGGTAACTCTTTTCAGTAAACTGTCGGCGCAAATTAGGCAGATTGGTTTTTTGCGCCTGCCAATACTCATCGGAACTGGCTTTCTTTAGTTTATCGATCTCACTGTGTAGCGCAAAGAAGCGGGTTTGCTCTTTTTCGGTACGCTTTTCGCGGGGGATTTCATTTATCGCGGCCAACTCGGATTCCCGCAGTTTTAATGTTCGTGCATTCTGAGCGCTCGCAATGATCTTCCAATTTTTGACACCTTGACCCAAGAGCGAGAGTTTCATGAGTGCATCCGAATCGTTGGTGCCGAGCGTCTTCTGGAATTCATGGGCCAGACTCTCTGGGGTTCGTTTGCTCTTGGAAAGGCGCAATCCCGGGGACTTTGAGGAGGTTGTGGTCGGTTCTTTTTCCGAACAACCAGAAATCAGAACTAACGCTAAAAGAATCTCCCCGCGCATAGGGGGTCAGTCTACGTAGGCTCCTTGATCTCTCAAGGGGGGGTTATCGACAAAGGTTTTTCAATTATCTGCCCAAAGCTTTTGCTAAAGCGACTGTATAAGCCTTGGCATTTTTCCCGCTATATCCCACATCGCGATGAACCATTTTCCCCGCTGCATCCAATACGATGATGGTGGGGAAACCGTCGACATTATATTTTTCGGCCAGTTTGGCGTTTCTCTCGGCCAACTCTTTATCGATGGATTTGCTCTTCGGAAAATCAAGCTCTACCAATTCCAGATGTTTTTCCGCAAAATCAAGGAACTCAGTCTGGGTTAGGACAAAGTCATGCAAAGCCATGCAAGGTGGACACCAGTCTGAGCCAGTGAAGTCCAACAGGACAAGCTTGCCGCCTTCTTTGGCCTGCGTTTGGGCTTTTGTGAGATTATGGCCCCACATTTTTGCTGCCCGGGGGTCAGGAGCCGGGGCTTCGCTACTTTCGGAGCTTACACGGTAGGCATCCTGATTTTGATTGCAGCCGGTGCCTACCATGATGGTGAGGGTGGCGAGAGTGAGGAGGGTTTTCATTTCTTCAAGGTTTTCTCCAAGGCTTGGATGAATCGAGCGGGGTTTGTTCCGTTGTAATCACTGACACGTTGAATTTCAGTGCCATTGGCTTCAAGAATGAGTACAGTGGGGAAAATTTGCACGTTATATTCTCGGGAAAGAATCTGGTTGGCCTGCTTTTGATTATCTGCTTGAGGTCGGTTGCGAGGGAAATCAACAGTGACCAATACATAACGGGCCTCTACAAAATCCAGAAAAGTTTTTGTGCTCAAGACCTTCTGGTGCAGTGTGATACACGGTGGGCTCCAGTCTGAGCCGGTGAAGTTAACCAAAAGTTGTTTCTTTTCATCAGATGCACGCACTTGGGCGGCAGGGAAATCCTCGCTCCATGCCTTTTCATCCGCGGCTTGCTGGGCTAAATCCACAAATTCCAGATCCGCCCCCAGTACCCATCCGTGTTCCGGTAGTTTAACACAATTATTGAGTTTTAACTGGTAGCTTCGATTATTCTTACTGAAGAGTATATCGACTGCTCCTTCCGGCAAGGGGGTTGCCAAATGGATACCCGGGCGCACCACGACACTGGCAACCGGCTTGCCCCATTTGGTTTTATTATCGTTCCCAGAACGGAACACGGACTCGTGTTGTCGACGCAGGGTTGACATCTCCGTCTGTAAGGAGGTCTTCATGGGCTCGAACTCCCTGGTCGGGTTGGAGAGAAATGCTTCAAGTTTTTTCAGTTGGTTGGTGTGAATGGCTGTGCGGTTGGTGGTAGCTATGGCCTGAATGCGTGCACGAGTTACTCGTGCGTCCACCACGTATACGTGCTGCATGCCCGCAAAAAGCTTGGACTCGGACACCCCCCAAAGCGCATGCGGCTGAAGGCGGTCTATATCTCCGGATATGAACGCTTCAAAAACTGCTTTACCCAGATGCGCCAAATCCTGAACGTTGAGGGCGTGGGGGGTGGCGGCAACCTTTATCTTGGTCGGGCTTGCCGGTGTAGCTTTGGGCTTGCAGCTGGAAACAAAGATGCAGGCCAACCCCAATACGAGCACAATGCGCATGGAATGCAGCCTAAGGGGGACGGCCAAGGTCGTCAATCGGCAGCAGGTGAAGAGAAGCGGAATTTTCAGGCCGATGTGCCCACGGATCAGGGGTGATGATTTACAAGGAATCCGGCATTTTTAACTAAAGTACTCGATTTTTATGTAACTGATTAGCTAATCTGCCCGTCTGTGACCCCAGCCATTCTCATGAAACCGCAATCTACCCCCCGAGAGTCTGGATTTACCCTGATCGAATTACTCGTAGTTATCGCCATCATTGGTATTTTGGCCGCTATGCTCCTGCCTGTGTTGGCCAAGGCCAAGGTCAAGGCCAAGGGCGTGCAGGCAATTGGCAATTTTCGCAACCTATCCCATGGATGGCACATGTATTCCGATGAAAACGATGATCTAATTCTACCAGGTCGCTTTGGAAAGGAACAAGGTGGCAGCAAGAATCCCAAGAATTGGTATGAGGTGGGAAATGGTTTGAAGTATCGTCCGCGTTGGGTGGCTTACCTTGGAACACAGGTTGGGGTATTCCCTTTCAAGTCCCCGAGCAAGAGCAATGACCGGCAGGATTACGATCACAAATCCTATATTAATCCACTTCGTCCGATCTGGAAGGATGAGCGCAATTATTCATTCGGCTACAATTATCAGTTCCTTGGCAATGGCCGATTTGATTCAACCAAAAAGAACTACGTAAATTTCCCGGTGTACCGTGGCAGCATTCAGAACCACGCTGGAACTGTGATGGCAGCCAGTTGTATGGGTACTGCCGCCGGTTATAAGGAGAGCGAAAGGGTTGGATATCTTAACCAGGGAAAGAAGTATAATGCCGAAGGCAACCATGGTTGGTCTCTCGATCCGCCCCGTCTCACGTCTAAGTCTGACAAGGGTTCTGGTGATAAAGGAAGTCCTCGAACGGCTGTAGACCCCTGTATTAATGGCAAGGCCATCGTGGCTTGGCTGGATGGAAGTGTGAACGCCAAAACTCCTGAGGATTTGGGTTATAGGCGTGATGCAGACGGGAAGTATTTGGACAGTGGAAATGGAGCTCACAACAAATTCTTCAGCGGCACCGCAGAAGATGATGACCCACCCATTAAGAACTAGGGCTAGGAGTCGATATTAAGGAAAAGCGACCTGAAGAGGCGCGTTTTTTGCTAAGCTAGTAACTCTGACCGTTCCGATCGAGATTCAATCCGCTGATTAGCTGTCCTTTAAGGTACTCGCCCCTCAACTTCAGTTTATCGGTTCCTGAATAATAGTAGGAAACGCTGCCTTCGTAAAACACGCTACGCGGCCAACTGGGTGTGGACCCGGTAAAGGGAACGTGTTTTCCATTCTCGTATCTAACCCACGCTGGGTTTTTTTTCCACTCTCCCTCATACTTTACTTGGCCATCGGGGTGCCATTCCACCCCTATACCAATCCGGTAGCCTTCCTTGAATTGGCCTTCATAATAGGTATTCCCGTTCTCGTGTAAAATCCGTGCCTCACCGCTAAAAGGGATGTTCGATCCAGGTGCGTAGTACAGGTCAGCTTGCTGTTTGGGTGGGGCTGTAGCCAAGTCCTCCTGTTTCTGTGGTTTTTCTGGAGTGCTATCAGTCACGCTATCGGCTGGTTCGGGGGCTGTTTCAGGTTCGGGTAAGATGGGTTTTGTTGGATCTACACCTGGGATAATGGGTGGAGCCATGTATGGTGGTTCCTCTTCCGTTTCAGCAACTGTGTAGGTATCTGCCTCGGCGGGCGAAGCCGTCACCGGGGTTTCATCCACCTCCAATTTGTCCGGGGTACGGTCTAGTTCGTTGTTGTCAGATGTCTTGCCCGCTAGGGCTAGTGTGGAGCAACCGTTTCCAAAAGCAATTGTCGCAAGAGCAACGCCTAGCGATAGCACAGATGTGGAGGACATGGTGTTCACAGTAATAAGTGTCGGCATAAAAGCAATGCCACTTTAGCTAAATTAGCCAAAAACTCGGGAATTATCGCTTTTATCGCGGATTTATGTTGAGCGCTGATTGGTGCTGAGGTTTTGGGAACCCTGTTTTCTCATTGGTGTGTTCGTTTTATCTTGAGTTCCTCATTTGAGGTAGTTTCTAGGTGGAATAGTTACTCTGAAAACAGTAGGTTCTTGTTCGTGCCGATCTATGAATTCCATTGTGCTGATTGCGAGAAGGGCAGTGAACTCCTGGTACGTTCCAATGATTGGAGTAATGAGTCGTGCCCTCATTGTGGCTCCGATCAGCTGGTAAAACAGCTCTCTACCTTCGCTCCAGCTAACGCTGAAGGAGCTTCTTCAACTCCTCCTGCCGAATGTACCGGCAATCCCGGAGCCTGCGGGATGTGTGGTTAATTTCGGTGTTTTCACGGTTTAGGATGATTTTTTGAATACAGTGGTATAATTATACGTTGTAATGGTACAAGCCGGACAGTTGAAAAGTGGTCATTTTGAATCGAACTGTAACAATTCTTAACCAGTGGCGTCTTGGAGAATAATGGGGGAATCGAGTAATAATCCAAAAAACAATTCTTTTGATAAGATCATGGTTGTGGTTGCTATTATGGCTTTGATCGGTTTCTTGCTTGGTTTGTATAAAATAATGAGCTGAAACCGGCTTTATTGCCCATTACTTCAAAATCTAAGGTTTTCAGGGAAAACCTGAATACCCTTGTTTATTACCTCTTAAATTGGCATCCTTTCGTGTTGATCGACGTGAATTTGATGAAATTCAGCGCGTCTAATCGCTGTAAGTAAAATGAAACCTTTTTCCTGCTTAATTGTCATGGCTGCATTCATTTGCGGTTCGACTTTGGCTGATGGGCTGAAGCCTGCAGAGCAACGCTTCGGAGGGAAGACTGAAGATGCAGAGAGCCCAAGTTTCCGACGTCATGTGGTGCCTCTGGCCAGCAAACTTGGTTGTAGTGGTCGCGAGTGCCATGGGTCTTTTCAAGGGCGGGGTAATTTTCAGCTGAGCCTATTTGGCTACGACTTTGCCAAGGACCACAAGGCGATTACCGCCGATGAGAAGAACCGCATTCGAATCAATCTGGAACAACCGGAAAAAAGTCTCTTCCTGCAAAAGCCCATGAAGCAGGTGAAGCACAAGGGCGGCGAGATTTACGAGGAAGGCAGCTGGGAGCATAACGTGATGCTCAAGTGGATTCAGGAGGGTGCGAAGCTGGATGTGGAGGAGACAGGTGCGTTTGATCGGTTGGAAGTATTTCCCAAAGAATTTGTTGCCAAGAAGGTTGGCGACAAAATGCAACTCAAGGTGGTTGCGCATTGGGCCGATGGCACGGTGGAGGATGTAACAAGCTTCACCCGCTTTGATACCAATGATGAAAGCGTAGCAGTCGTCAATGAACTCGGTGAGGTGGAGATCAAGGGCAAGGGTGATTCCCATGTCGTGGCTTTTTATGACAACGGCGTAAAGCCGCTGCCGGTCATGTTGCCCGTGAGCCAGCAGGTTGGCTCAAAGTATCCGAAAGTGAAGGCAACCACCCCGATTGATAAAGCCATTGCCACCAAGCTTCAAAAGGTAGGGATAATCCCCAGTGAGGTTTGTTCCGATCAGGAATTTTTGAGACGAGTCACATTGGATGTGACTGGCACCCTGCCCACGGCCGATGAAGTAAAATCTTTCTTGGCCAGTAAAGATAAGAATAAGCGGCAAAAAACGGTTAATGAACTCCTAAGCCGACCTGCTTATGCGGCTTGGTGGACGACCAAGATTAATGATTTTCAAGGGAACAGCCCCGCGCAACTGAGGATTAATAATTACGCACGAAAGCTTAATCCGAGTCGTGATTGGT
>CAZHJW010000057.1:6055-13229 GCA_964533265.1 uncultured Pedosphaera sp. | reverse complement strand
GGCATAAAATCAACCTCCAGCGATCGCGGGAATGATACTGACTTCGTCGCCATCCTTGAGAGCAGTGTCTTTGTTATCAAGAAATCGAATATCCTCCTCATTGACATAAACATTCACGAAACGGCGCACCTCACCCCCTTCATCGAGGAGGCGTTCCTGGATACCCGGATAACGGGTTTCTAGATCTGAAATAGCAGACCCTATGGAGTCGGCACTGGTTTCCACCACTTCCTCATCATGAGTTAGCTTACGAAGCGGTGTGGGTATACGTACTTTTATTGGCATAATTTTTATTTTGTTGCTGCAGTCAATTCCTTATCACTGTCTAGTAGTGCATCAAATTCACGTAGGCTGGGTGCAATCTCATGGGTTTTTCCAGCGTGATTTTCCACCGCATCAAGCGTCTTTAGCCCGTTTCCGGTAATGCAAAGCACCGCCGAATCATCTGCAGGGATGGCGCCGCTGGCAATGAGTTTCTTGGCTACCCCCACAGTCACACCACCAGCAGTCTCTGAAAAAATACCTTCTGTCTCGGCTAGCAGTCTAATACCTTCACGAATCTCGTCATCACTTACATCATCCGAAGCCGCACCGGTTTCTTTGAACACCTTCAGTGCATAAAACCCGTCGGCCGGCGTGCCGATTGCAAGACTCTTGGCTATCGTGTCCGGCTTCACCGGCTTAAAGAAATCTTGTCCTTCTTTGAATGCCTGACTAATAGGCGAGCAACCCGTGGCTTGCGCCCCATGCACACTATATTCGGACTCTTCAACGAGTCCCACTTTTACCGACTCCTGATAGCTCTTATGTATCTTCGTCAACAAGGAGCCTGAAGCCATGGGAACCACAGTATGGCGTGGAATCTTCCAGCCGAGCTGTTCCAAGATTTCAAAGCCCTGACTCTTGGACCCCTCGGCATAATAGGGGCGCATGTTCACGTTCACAAAAGCCCAGCTGTATTTGCCGGCTATCTCCGCGCAAAGACGGTTCACTTCATCATAATGACCCTTAATCCCAATGACATTGGCGTTATAAATGAGTGAGTTCACCACCTTTCCCTTCTCAAGATCGTGCGGAATAAACACAAACGCCTTCATGCCCGAGGCCGCAGCGTTGGCCGCCACGCTGTTGGCAAGGTTCCCGGTGGAAGCACAGGCCACCATCTCAAAACCCATCTCCCGCGCACGACTAAGCGCCACACTCACTACACGGTCTTTAAAGGATAAAGTAGGATAATTGACCGCATCATTCTTGACCCAAAGCTCACGAATTCCCAGACGTTCTGCTAGTCGATCGGCCTTGATCAATGGCGTGAAACCCACCTCGCGGCCTACAGTTGGCTCACCAGCCACGGGCAACAGTTCCGCATAACGCCACATACTTTGTGGACGACTCTGCACAGCTTCGCGTGTCAACTTGCCTTTAGCCGCTTCATAATCATAAACCACCTCCAACGGTCCGAAATCGAACTCACACACATGCCGTGCCTCTAGGGGATACTCCCGCCCGCATTCACGGCAGCGCAGTGCTTTCATATAACCTTGCTGTTCTGGCATTTCTTTTTCCTCGTCTCAATCAGATAACAAAAAGCCCGCTCGTAACGGTGAGCGGGCGAAAATTCTTTTGCGCCTTATGCTCATCTTTCCCGGTCTACGCCGGCTGGATTTGGCACCTGGACACTGAAACGCGCTGCTTCAACCGGTTGCCGTGACATCGACGGGCCAGTCCCTCCGTCACTCTCTATGAGCGCCCCAACCAAGAGGCGGGACGAATCTATAATCTTTTCACGGGTCGTCAATCCTCAAATCCCCACTTAACCACCCAATTCCCCTATAAAACCATGCTGCCGTAAAGATTCATAAAGCACAAGTGACACACAGTTTGCAAGGTTCAGAGAGCGCGCCTGGGTATTATACATCGGAATCCGAACCCAAGTTTCCATATTCCTTTCGAGCAACTCACGCGGTAAGCCAACTGTTTCTCGACCGAACACCAAGTAATCCTCAGCACCAAAGTTAACCTGATCATACCGTTTACCCCCAGCCTGCTCTATAAACCAACACCGTGACCCGGAAGGGAGTTCTACCTCAAACTCTCCCCAGTCATCCCAAACCCGCCACTCCACGTGCTGCCAGTAATCCATACCTGCCCGCTTTAGTTCACGATTGTCCAAACGAAACCCCAAGGGGCCAATCAAATGCAACTGCGAACCTGTTGCTGCGCAAAGGCGTGCCACATTTCCTGTATTTGGCGGAATTTCCGGCTCGAAGAGAACGATATTCATAAGCCCCTAATACTTTACTTTTACCAGAGTCAACCCTCGGGCCGGAGCGTTCATACCGCCCACACGTCGGTCTCTTTTGCTAAAGATGGAACGAATGTCCTGTTGTGTTAGTTTGCCGTGCCCCACCCTTACCAAGGTGCCAACGATGCCGCGGCACATTTTGTACAAGAAGCCTTCTCCTTCAATAGTCACTATAAACTCCGCACCGCGCTTACGCACCTCACAGCGAGTAACTCGCCGTACTGTCGTCTCCATTTCATATTCGCGCGTGGTCGCAAACGACTTGAAATCCTTTTTCCCAACGAACAACTTTGCCGCCTTTTTCATCCGCTCCATATCTAGTGGTGCGGGCACATGCCATGCGCGGCCAAGAAGGAGTGGATTCATCGCCGATGCATTCCAGATTACGTAACGATATTGTTTTCCTTTTGCATCAAACCGAGCATGAAAATCAATCTTGGCACGAACCGCCTTCACCACTCGGATATCCTCTGGCAAAAAAGCATTTAAAGCCATTTGAAGCTTGTAGGAATCCATCTGACATTCAGCTTTTGGCAAGTCCACGTGAATTACCATGCCCAAGGCGTGCACTCCGGTATCTGTGCGACTCGAACTATGCACCCTCTTAACAGAAGGGAAGAGTTTTTGAAAAGCCTCCTCCACACCTTGCTGCACCGTAACCTGACCCTTTTGCACCTGCCATCCGTAGTACTGCGAGCCATCATAGGCGATGGTAAGCTTGAAACGCCTCATCAGGAAAAACTGTCCATATAATCCTGAAGCATCACAGCAGCAGCAGCAGCGTCCACCTTCTTCTTCGCGTCTCGCACATTGACCCCGGCCTCTCGCAGTTTATCCTCGGCCATTACTGTTGTGAGTCGCTCGTCCCATGTGCGAACTGGAACAGTCACGGACATCTTCAGTACCGCAACAAAATCCTCCACCTTAAGCGCCTGCGAACCCTTGCTTCCATCCATATTACGAGGCATCCCCACGATAATCTGCTCGGTTTCACGTTCAACGAGGATTTCCTTGAGTCTGTTTAGAAATGCATCAAATGGCTCAGTGGGAATGAACTCCAGTGGATGCGCCATCATGCCCAAAGCATCATTTGCGGCAATACCCGTCCGCTTTTGCCCATGGTCAATCGCTAACAGTTTCATTACAAAGCCCTCATCACTTTCTCAGCTGCGCTAATCGTGGCATCGATATCGGCTTCTGTATGTGCCGCAGACAAAAAGGCGGCCTCAAATGCGCTTGGTGCGAGATATACTCCTTGCGCCAGCATGCCATGGAAATATTTATTAAACCGCTCGCGATTGGCCAGCATGGCATCAGCGAGGTTATTCACCGGTTGATCAGCAAAAAAGAGACAACTCATGGAACCTACACGTTGGGTAATCACTGGAATACTCGCCTTTTCCGCCGCCGCATTCAATCCCTTCTCCAGACGCGCACCCAATACTTCCAACCTTTCATACACTGTCCCTGATTGAAGTTCCTCCAGCACAGCAATTCCTGCAGCCATGGCCAAGGGATTACCGCTTAAGGTCCCTGCCTGATAGACAGGCCCATCAGGCGCAAGAACATTCATTATCTCCGCACGACCTCCAAAGGCACCCACAGGTAAACCACCACCGATGATTTTGCCGAAACAACTCAAATCAGGCGTGATGCCAAATCGACCCTGTGCCCCGGTCAAGCTCACACGAAAGCCTGTCATGACCTCATCAAAGATCAGTAAACTCCCGTTGGCCGCCGTAATTTCACGCAAAAACTCCAAATAACCCGACTGGGGTAAATACACCCCCGCATTCCCCGGGACCGGCTCCAGAATAACACCGGCAACCTGATCTTTATTGACCTCAAAAGTCTGCTCAACTGCCTCCCTGTCATTAAAAGGCAATACGACCGTATGTGCAGTAAATTCAGCAGGCACTCCGCCACTGTCGGGATTACCACAAGTAAGAGCCCCTGAACCTGCTTTCACCAGCAAAGAGTCAGCGTGGCCGTGGTAACACCCATCAAACTTGATAATCTTCGTTCGATCAGTAAACCCACGCGCCACTCGAATGGCACTCATGCATGCCTCCGTTCCAGAATTAACCATGCGGACTTTTTCGACACTCGCCACACAATCCTTTACCAGTTTAGCCATATGCACCTCTGGCTCACTTGGGATACCAAAACTTGTGCCGCGATCAGCCGCATCTTTCACCGCCTCAATGATAGCGGGATGAGCATGTCCCAGGATTGCCGGACCCCACGTCCCAACATAATCAATGTATTCATTGCCGTCCACATCCCAAATGCGCGCACCCGCTGCGCGTTCCACAAAAAAAGGTTGTCCGCCGACTCCGCGAAAGGCGCGGACCGGCGAATTTACTCCACCAGGGATGTGGTTTAAGGACTTCTCAAAAAGAGATTCAGATTTAGTTCCCATATTGAATCACCCCTTATACCGCTGTGCCACCGGGATACGACGCCCCACGCCAAAGGCCTTACTGGTTACCTTTAAACCTGGAGCAGCTTGGCGACGTTTGTATTCGTTCAGGTCAATAAGGCGCACTATTCTTCGCACGGTCTCACCATCAAAACCGGCCTCCACAATTTGGTCTATAGACTCACACCCCACAACATATCTTTCCAGGATTTCATCAAGCACCTCATAAGGCGGCAAGGAATCTTCATCCTTTTGATCCGATCGTAATTCCGCAGAAGGAGGCTTTTGGATCGTAGCTCTCGGAATCACTTCGCCTTCCCGGTTTACCCACTTGGCCAATTCGTATACCATGGTCTTGGGTACATCACTAATTACGGCTAACCCCCCACACATGTCACCATATAAGGTACAGTAACCGACAGCCAATTCACTCTTGTTACCAGTTGTGAGCACGAGAGAACCAAATTTGTTCGACGCAGCCATCATGATCAATCCTCGAAGGCGCGCCTGCATGTTTTCCTCGGTTACATCTTCGGATCGACCTTTGAAAATCGGCTCCAGACTGCCCTTCATTATCTCAAAACCATCTTGGATTGAGATAACGTCATACTGGATACCCAAGGTATCCGCGAGCGCCTTTGAATCATCCAGACTGCCCGCTGAAGAATACTCTGAAGGCATGGAAATCCCCCTCACATTTTCAGCACCCAATGCCTTTACCGCGATCGCTGCAGTCACTGCAGAGTCAATCCCACCAGAGAGCCCAATCACCGCACCCTTAAACCCGCACTTACCCAGATAATCGCGCACTCCAATCACCAGAGCATCGTGCAAAAGCTCCATATCAGTTGGTTGCAACGGCAATGAACCAACTTGAGAAGCAAGATCAACCACCATCAACTCTTCAGTAAAATGGCCACCAGAACCGAGCATCTCACCTGCCCCACCAAGCACCAAACTGCCGCCATCGAACACCAACTCATCATTCCCACCCACAGTATTACAATAAACCACTGAACGGTTAATATTGGCAGCAAGACTGGCTAGCAACTTGTGCCGCATGCGTTCCTTACCTAAACTCCACGGTGAAGCCGATACATTAATAATAATCTCAGCACCCTGATCCACCAACCCATCGACCGGGTTGGCCTCATACCGGCGATCCTTCCAGAACGCATCGTCGTTCCAAACATCTTCACAAATTGTCAGACCCAGCTGGCGTCCATTAAATTCTACGGGCGAATTATCAGTAGCTGGTTCAAAATATCGATCCTCATCAAAGACATCGTAAGTTGGAAGCAGACTCTTGGTCCGCGTAGCAACCACTTTACCCTCTTGTATTAATGAAACCGCGTTGGTGGCAGGCCGACCGGCCTGACTTTCGTTGCGACCCACGTGCCCCACAATCAACCCGGTCTCACCCACAACTTGAGCCAGTTGCCCCAAAGCAACAAGATTGCCCTCTATAAAACCGCTCTTAAGCAAAAGATCACGGGGAGGATAACCGGTAACGGCTAGTTCAGGTGCCACCACTAATTCCACCCCCGATTCCACCCCCTCTTGATAGGCTTTCTTTAGAAGATCGAGGTTACCTTCAAAATCGCCCACCGTGGTATTGATTTGCGCCAGCGCGATTTTCATCGACGATTGGGAAAGTAAGTTTTAGTCAACGTCCCTTTTTCAGTCATGACCTTGGTTCCGAGACTGACCCCTTTGCGCTTGAACCATCCTTGAGGAACCTCCAACGCATACTGGATATTCTGGCTGACTGAATAAACGCTGTTGGTATCCAAAGGCTGCATGTCATGAATCTCCACAATTCGACCAGACGGATCCAGGTATCCAATGGACAAGGGAACAGTCACATTTTTCATCCAATACCCCCTCCCGCCTGCATTTCTATGCACAAAGAGCATACCCTCCTTATCGGTCATTGTTTTACGAAACATCATTCCTGTTTGGATTTGCCGCTCAGCAAGGGCCTGCTCAACCTGCAGTTCCACTGTCCCCACAAACATCTTGAGGGTTGGCAACTTGGGCTGAACCTTGGTTGGCTCCCATGGTTTGCCGGGAACCTGCACAGGCGGATTAGACGATTGAGGCGGGGTAGCCACCGGTTTCTCGCAGGCTGCCAGTCCCAAAAGCATGACGCAAAAAAAACGCACACGGGCAGCATGCGCGAGAGAAAGGCGATTGGCAAGCGATGGAGGAATGGGAGGGTGTTATGAAGAAAGCGTGATTGTCAAAGAGAGCGGTTTTGTGGATAGTCGCGCCCGGCCAGAATTTTGGGGCGATTAACTCAGCGGTAGAGTGTCTCGTTTACACCGAGGTTGTCGGGGGTTCGAATCCCTCATCGCCCACCATTTCTCCTTTTAGGCCACCCTTTTAAACGTTTCCTATAATCCTTCAAAGCTACCTCACAATCATCCAACGTAACTACACATTTA
>CAZHJW010000057.1:4209-5955 GCA_964533265.1 uncultured Pedosphaera sp. | reverse complement strand
TCGGCCATTTAAATTCGCAAGCAGTCTCTCAATCAGGGGTGAAGGGGCGGAAGCATGAGAGAGAAGTGTATGCGATGTTTCGACATATGTTGATGCATTTGAATTCTTACATGTTGCGAGGATAGAATCTGCCTTTTCATTTATTAGCATCACCGCTTCTTCTTTAGTCAGTTCGCCCTGAACAAACTCACGAGAAGACATCGTAGGCTCTGGCTCATGCACCGCATGCACATTGCGAAGGGCTGAGAATAGTGAGGGTAATGAGTTCCCGATCGGCCCGGAGTTATTGTAAGGATAATCGCAGGGGCTTCCAACATAGCCGAATCCTCCTCAGCTTTGGACTCTCTATTCCCACTCGATAAATCAGCCAACCCGCCAGCCATAGCGCGGTCATATACTAAGGGCATGCACTGACTTGGCAAGTCGTCGCAAAACTAACATATAGATACCACACCAATTCTGACTCGCCATTCGAAGCCAAGGCTGTACCATGAAGACGTTTCACCTTGGAGAGTCATTCACCCAAGGCGGACCAAAACCCAGCGATATTTACCATGCAAATCACCGTCAACAGGGAAGGCCAGCATTTCGGTCCGTACTCAGCTGAAGAGGCAGCAGCCCATATTGCTTCGGGAGGACTTTTGCCTACAGACTGGGCGTACACCCCTGGAATGGCAGATTGGAAGCCACTGAGTGAAGTCCTGGCAACCCTCCAAGCTCCACCTCCGGTGATACCGCCACCTGTACCACCACCTGTACCGCCACAGCCTGCGGTTCCCGAACCTGAGGTGGACCCTTACGCCACAATAACCACTCCCAAGCCTCCAAAGTAATAAACCGCCTACCCCTCCTTTCGAATGGGGATGCTCAAAGGAAGTTCGTTTCTTTGGCTGGAAAATTAGCTGCAAGGCAGTAGCTTCATCCCACCGTGTGCGTTCGTTATTCAGAAACTATTGATCCGATGACGCTTGCTGAAGTAATAGCACTAGCTTCAACGACCTACACCTTTACTCCCCGCAAAAGCATCTCTCCCAATCAGAAAGCACCGGTCGTGGTACGTGAGCATGATCAAACCGAACTTCGTGAGCTGCGTTGGGGCTTAATTCCTGGTTGGGCTGATGATGAAAAGATCGGCAACAACCTCTTCAATGCACGCAGCGAGACAGCAAGTGAGAAGCCGGCTTTTCGCGAGGCTTGGCGGCAGCGCAGATGCCTGGTGCCTGCAACTGGTTTTTACGAGTGGAATCATCGCGATGGACGTAATCAACCGTTTCATTTCACCCGCCCGGATGGCGCGTTGTTTTGCTTTGCCGGACTCTGGGAACGCTGGCAACGGCCACCGGCCAAGCAAAGCGAAATGTTCGCCGAAGAATTTGAACTCCCACCAGCAGTACTGGAAACCTTTACTATCCTAACCTGTGAACCCAACGATCTTTTGGCGCAGTACCACGACCGGATGCCGGTGATGCTCGAAGCGCAATCGGCCAGAGGCTGGCTGGATGAATCATGGGTCAGCCTTGATAAATTGATGGACAAGCTAGTAGTTACGGCTGCGAATCTTCCTTAAGCGGTCTTGCCCTTTGCCTTTAGGGCAGCAACTCAATGACAAGGAACTTTCAGCTAAAACCATTCAGGAAAAACACTGATCCGGCTTTCCTTCTTTAATCCTCCGGGAGTTGGAGTTTGCACCGCTCCGGCAGGACAACTAAATTCAGAGCTGATGAGACTCACAAACATTGCGTTAAT
>CAZHJW010000057.1:0-4109 GCA_964533265.1 uncultured Pedosphaera sp. | reverse complement strand
GCACTCCAAGCCAATAGCCACGTGCTGACCGAAAAACCAAGCTGTACAAAACTTGAGCAGTTTGAGCAACTCGCCCAGCTAGCCAAGGAAAGCCACCTCCATTTAATGCTCGCCATGGCCACGCGTTCGGGCTCAGCCCTCAAGAAGGCACGGCAATTGATTGCCGATGGAGTCATCGGTAAACCTTACTCGACTAGTATGGTTTGGATTGCCGACCAGACACGCCTTAAAACCAAAGCCTATCACCAGTCATGGCTCGCTGATCCCAAACGTGCCGGGGGTGGCAAGTTGATTTACCACGGGATCCATTATCTAGATATCATTCAGCATTTACTAAATGATCCGATTCAGGAAATTAACGGATTCACGCAGAACGTCGGCGGGCAACCGATTTACGTGGAAGACTCGGCCGTTGTGAGTTTTCGGTTTACCAGCGGCACCACCGGAACACATAACACTGGATATTATTTGGACAAGGGCAAGCAGAGCGAGATTCGCATTTGGGGTTCACTCGGCTGGTTAAGACTGGCTCACCTAGAAGGCAAACCGCTCCAGTGGTACTCAACCCAACCGGGTGCACCGCGAGGAATACAGGAATTTAAATACAACGACACGCGTGAGATGTATCACTTGTTTTTTCAGGACGCAATCGATGCAGTCCGCAACAAAACTTCACCGCCAATCACAACAGACGAGTCACTAAGAGCCTTACGGGTAGTTTTCGCAGCCTACAAAGCCGTAGCGACCGGACAAACGCAACGGATAAAAACCTCCAAGGGACAGTAATTTTCCTGCCCCAGTTCGCAGCACTCCCCACGGGTAAATAGAGTTGGGCATCAATAGAAGTTGTGATCCCTCAGCAGATGAGGTAGTAAACCTAAACTAGCAACAGGAAGTGACAGATAAAGTAGATAAACCTACCATTCAAAGAGTCGCCCTACTGGAATTTTAGATAAACAAAGAAGAAGATTAATTATGGATAAAAATACAATAGAATCCCTCAAGCTTGTTGCTATATATGCCCAAAGCAAACTCCTTGTAGACAGGAACAAATATCACAAGGAGTTTCCAGATAAGCCCAGCCTTGGACCGGATATGGAAAACGATAGTTTACCGAGCGATGCTGTAGAACAAGCTGGTGGTATTGCAGAGGTGCACAAAATGAGGGCCTCAGCCATTGCAACTGTCTTTGGCTACCTCGACTCACTAGAGAAAGATGAATAAATGAAAACACTACCAATACTAATGACAGTATTGGTATTTATTGGATGCAAAAACAAAAACTCGCCGAAGGAGACGCAAGCAGACGAAAACAGCACCCGGAAACCAAATAAAATATTTCGAATAGCCGATGGCGAGTTCTTAATCGGAGAATACGAAGTAGCACCCGATAACCTGGAACAAACGTTTTTGGGCAACGATCAGCTTGATAACTACACCCCACCACAATATTTAATAAAGCTGCGAAAAGATAACCTAGCCGAGATACCCTTACCTATGAGTTGGGACGAAAAGATTCCTCCCAAATACTCAAAAGGATCATGGAAATTCTACACGACAAGCCGTTTTTCAGATCTTGGATACCTGGAAATCGAACCATTAAATAAAGGTGATAAAAAGAATTTTGGGACTTGGAGAATAAAGGTTCTAAATAAAGATATCCGCCCTTATTGGCACGCACTTGCAGAGTTGGAACTAGAAATTTTTGGTTCGGTTTGGGATGAAGCAGATCATGCCCCCTACGGTGTGGCTGGCTATGAACCTTGGGAATTTTCCTATAAACTGAAAAAGTCTAACAAATAAAAACTCCCTCGGAGAAGTTCTTGAGCAGACGTGGGGAGGAAGCGTAGGATTTTCAGAATGCGACATTTCCTTTTCATATTTGCGGCAGTCGCATTGGTAGCTGGATGTAACGGAAAAAAGGCACGGCAACTCATCACTGACCCCATTGTTGAAAGAGAAATCCGCAGGCAGCTGGCCAAGCCTGAAGGCGAACTCACAAAGACGGATTTGGGAAAGGTGAAAGAGCTTATCTTGAGTGGCACCAAATTAACCGACGCAGGCCTTGAGGACGTGGCCAAGGTAAAAAACCTTTCCAGGTTAAGCCTTCAGGTCAACGATATAACCGACGAAGGCCTCAAGGAAGTGGCAAAACTCACCCAACTCGAGCGGGTTCAATTATATGCCACCAAAGTAACTGGTGAAGGCGTGGCTGAACTCCAAAAAGAGCTGCCCGAATGCAAAATCGACTGGCCCTAATCCTCACGGTGTGAGTTCGGGTTTGCCCTGTTTAAGAGTGGAAAGTATGTTTCTGCGCGTGAAGATCTTCCTTTTAATGATGGCTCTGGTATTCGCGGGCTGCAAAGTCGTCGACCACCAAAGTTCCAGCCACAATCCGGAAGATGGGCATTGGTGTAATGTGTGCAAGAGATCTTTTGCAACCTGGGGAAAATTTAGTAAACACGAAACAGCTTTCCACGGTGAGCCTTGGCCATATGATTTGGGGGAAAAATGGAGGTTGCTATTTGACAAGACTAGCCGCCCTTAACCCCCCTCACAGACAGTTCAGGTTTGCTTCACACCTGCAAGGCAAGTAGAGTTCTAAGGTGCATCGTATCCTTTTGATATTTGCGGCAGCGTCCCTGGTGTTTCAAGCCGGCTGGATATCGGCCGCAGAGCCAATCCGGGATCTTCCGAAGGCACTGGAGATATCGAAGAAACAGGATAAACCGATATTCCTTTACGTGTATGACTCCCTGTGAGGAACACACTGCCGGGCTCTTGAAAAGAATCCGGAAGCGAACCGTGAGTTCGCGAGACTTGCCCCGAAATTTGCCGTCGTCCATTTCGATACACGCAATGGGCGAGCACCTCATGTCGATCAACTCAAGGTGAAGCGCAACTGCACCTATGCAATTGTGCTTCAATCCAATGGGAAAGAATTGGCCCGAGTGGATAAGCCTAAGGGCCTAAAACCGATTATCCAGCTGATGAAAAATGCGCTTACCCACCCATCCAACTCTTCCCAGAGCGGACTTTCTTTAAAATGAACTACACGCAAATCGCACAAACCCTGGCAAAGGTTGATATCTCGGAATTTGTCCCGATCGCCGCGGGCTTGGCAGCATTATTTATCATTATGCTGATTTTAAAACCGCGCTAGCGGTAACGCCTTAAAAACAACCGCCGGTTCAAGTGCCCGCCATTTAATAAATTATTGTAACCCCGGTGGGTATACACCCCGTTTTTAATGACCTCAACCTTCCCGGTTTTTGGGTTAAACTTCCTTCGCAAAGTTGTCACAAAAGCAGGCCTGCTACTGATCAAGCCAGAGCGGTTTCCGCCTGGTCTGGGATTTGACGAACCAGAAGCCGGAGCAGTCATAAAATATATAAAAAACTCACCACCTGCCTGAGTCTTAACAAAATCGAATGTCATATCAAAATCTCCAGTAAGAGTTCTTGTGAATTGCGCTAGAACCTCTCCCATTGAATCTGAAGCAATCCCACAAGGCCCTATTCGCATCGCGCCACCTTGGATACCTCCTGAGATCGCTTGCGCCACCGCATTCCATCTAGCGGGCGTAGGAGTGCCCACTGGCTGACTTCCCGGGGGCATTCCTACTGGCTGAATTTCATAATAAAATTTCCAATCCGGCGAATTGGTGGCCGTAAAATTATTGACCGGACCGTTATATTTAAAGTTGTCGACGACTGCTGTTGCAGCATATCCCTCAGTTACAAACACACATGATTTTATCTGACCAATAAGATTGGTATAGGCCGACCCCGTAGTAAAACGCTTAACCCCATCGATGCTGACACTGAGCGTTTGCCCAGTTCTATTAATATTTACCAAGTTCGTGTTTGTATTTGTCCTTGGCACAGTACCGGAGGCTGCCGGCCCTAAGGGCCCTTTGGACCGATCATCAGGATACAACCCCAACCAGTTTTGCCCTGTTAATATTAATCTAATCTGAGTCCATTGGCTCTTAGGCTGTGAAGTTGTGAAAGTTCCGCTTCGTGTCGAAGGACTCTTGTCCCAATCCCAAATGGTTTTACCAAAGGCATTGGTCTGCCCATGGGAAAGCTGGGCCCACAAACACAGGA
>CAZHJW010000056.1:0-13278 GCA_964533265.1 uncultured Pedosphaera sp. | reverse complement strand
AAATACGGTGTGATTCGCATCGACTCTTCAGAATTTGGTGTGGAGAAATGGCGTGAGAACCCCGCCGATAATACCGCTACCATCGTAGCCACCTTCAAGGAAGCTGCCAAGATTGCCGCAGACCACGGTGAACGTCTTGCTGCCGAAGGTGAAATATGTTGGGCCGGCATGCATAGCTGGAAGGACATGCTCGATGTTCTTGAGGGCGTGGGCATGCCCGATGCCCTCGGCTTTCAGGCCGACTTGGCACATACATATCTTTACACGCTCGGCTACAACGCTCCTGAGCATGCTCTGATTCAGGAGGGCTACAGCGATGAAGAGTTCTATACTGCTTACGAGCAGATGACCGATAAGCTCCGGCCGTGGACCATTGATTTCCACGTCGCGCAAAACGACGGCGAAGTGCACGGGGCTGGGGACCATGACAAGACCGGCAAGCACTGCCTGGCAGATGATCCCAACGGAAAACTGGACATTACCAAATGCGCCGGCTACTGGCTCAAAGATGCTAGCGAACGCGGCATTGAGCACATCTGCTGGGATGGTTGTATGTTCCCCAACGACACCCTCGAAAAACCGGACACGTGGAACAACATCCTTAAAGCCATGATCGACGTCCGCGACGCGCACGGCTGGGAATAAAATCTGTTAATACAATGAGCGAAAAGAAATCCCTCAACATCGGCCTCGTGGGCTATGGCTTCATGGGGCGCACCCACTCAAACGGTTACAAGCGCGTCAGCGACTTTTTCCCGGACTTGGGACATCGCCCAGCACTCAAGGCCGTGTGTGGCCGTACCGAGGACCGCACCAAAGCCTTTGCTGAACAGTGGGGGTTTGAAAGCCATGAAACTGACTGGCGCGAGCTGGTCAAGCGCGACGATATTGATGCCATTGACATCTGTACTCCCAACGATCAGCACGCCGAAGTGGCCATCGCCGCCGCCGAAGCCGGTAAAATGGTACTGTGCGAAAAACCCCTCGCCCGCACTGCCAACGAAAGTTTGCCGATGGTTGATGCGGTAGAGAAGGCCGGTGTGGCCAATACCGTATGGTATAATTACCGCCGTGTCCCGGCCGTCACCCTCGCCAAGCAGATTATTGATTCTGGCAAGCTCGGGCAAATCTTCCACTACCGCGCCAACTTCCTTCAGGACTGGACCATTAGTGCTGACCTGCCGCAGGGCGGGGAAGGCCTCTGGCGGCTGGATGCAGCTGCTGCCGGCAGCGGTGTAACGGGAGATCTATTGGCCCACTGCATCGACACAGCCATCTGGCTCAATGGTGGTATCGCCGACGTGTCCGCAGTTACCGAGACCTTCATCAAGGAACGCGTACACACCGCCACCGGCGAAAAGCAGAAAGTCACCATTGACGATGCCTGCCTCTTCCACTGCCACTTTGTTAATGGCTCCCTCGGCCAGTTTGAATCCACGCGGTATGCCCGCGGCCACAAAGCGCTGTACACGTTTGAAATTAACGGAGCCGATGCCTCCATCCGCTGGGATCTGCATGACCTCAACCGCCTCGAGTTCTTCGACCACAGCGACGACTCCACCACCCGCGGTTGGCGCAGTGTGCATATAACTGACGGCGATATGCCTTATATGGACAAGTGGTGGGTGCCTGGTCTTTGCATCGGTTACGAGCACACCTTTGTACATCAAGTAGCTGACTTCCTCGGAAGCTTGGATGCCGGAACTCCCTGCAACCCAACCTTCCGCGATGCGTTGGAGACCGCCAAGGTTTGCGATGCAGTCCTCGACTCCGCCAAGGACCGAGCCTGGAAGGATGTTTAACCCTCCCCAATTAAACTCAACTTCCCGCGCTCACGCGTGCGGGCGTGTTTTTTTCTGAACATGCTTAGTGAGCGCAGCCACTGGAAAGACAATGGCACTGGTTCTTTAAACGTACACGTTATACTCAAGGCTTCAGCCAATCGGGTTCGCATTGAGGGCCACACCGAAAGTCCGTTCATGCGAGCAGATGTCTCCGTCGCTTCAAACGACGGCACGGCCAACAAACGGTTATTAAGTTGTTAGCCAAATCAACCCTTGCGATTCTTTGCGGACATACGAGGCGCGATAAACCCTAAACATAATTGCCCATTATTAGCGCGTTTTCTGGTTTTTTATTGAATAATTAACAATCTTGTGGTGTCTATTTCTCGAAGTCATTTTCTATTATAGAACGTTCTAACCATGAAAAAATTAATTAGTAAAGCCCTCGTGCTGGCCACCGTTATGGCCGGTTCTGTCTTTAACCTTCAGGCCGCGGAGAAACAAACCCATTGCCCGCTAATGATCGAGGACGAAATCGATGCCGAAGAATTCATCGTCTACAAGGGTGTGAAGGTGTTTATGTGCTGCGGCACCTGCAAAAAGATGTGGACACAAAACCCAGACTATTTTGCCGTGGTGTCCCGGAAGCAAGCCCCGCAGCTTGCCAAAGTGTCCTCCAAAGAAATTAAGGCAATGAAACAACTCTTTTGCCCGGTGTATACCGATACCCGTGTGCATCCAAAAAGCCCATCCATCGAACACAACGGCAAGAAGATTTACTTCTGTAAGACGCGTGCAGTTACCCGGTTTAAGTCCAACCCTGAAAAATACCTTAAGAACCTGAAGTAGATAGGTCTGCCAACACATTTACACAAGCTCTGCTTCGGCGGGGCTTTTTTTTATACATCCACCAGTCTTTGTATGTGCGTAAAGAGAAGACGGCAGGTGATTTGGTCGGCAGCCAAGCCATTCATCTGCATTAGCACCCTTCGATACCAATCCAACTGTGGCCGATGTCGTTCCACGACCAACGTTAGTTCCGCCTCATCCTGAACCCGATCAGTTTTGAAATCCACAATCTCCGCACAATCCGTGCGCATTACTACACGGTCAAAAACGCCTGAACATAGTTCTCCATCGATCATCACCTCAAATGCCCGTTCCCGCCAAACTTTCGCAGATGGATCCGCTGTAAAATGCGCGGTAATCGCCGCATTCCCAAAACAGCGCTCAACGGCCTCCACAGCTTTGGATATCTTTGAGCGCTGTTTCTCCAGCTGCGTCTGAGCTTCATCATTCCACCACTCTATCCATTCGAATGCCTTGTGCACCTCTGAGCCAAATTGCGTAGCTAGAGTTGAATTGGTGGCGAATAAATCTCCTCCACAAATTAGTAGTCCTCCGTGCTCTGAGGGCTTGCGGCGTTCCAATCGTGGAAAACTTCGTGCCCCTTTTACCCGCACCTTGGGCTTAGGCATTGGCGTAGGCTTCGACTTGAGCTCAAGCTGGCACAACCAGTCGGCCCTACCGCTTTCGTAGGCCTTTACCGCTTTCACCTCATTCTTTGCCCACGTCTCCTCTGTAGCTCCCAATGTCTGGTTCAGTAGTCGCACATAGTTCAAGGGGGGATCCTTTTCTTTTGGAGAAGTACTTATGATGTACAGAGCGTGTTTTGAACGCGTCAAAGCCACGTATAACCGACAGAAGTTTTCGAAACATGCTTCTGAGCGTCCCTCCACCACGGCCCGCCGCAACACCCTATCGGCGGCGCATAAATCCTGTTTGGGTAACTCCAGTACCCATTCCACCTCTCCTGCCTCATCCTCCTGTGCATAGAGTGCCGAACGTCGCCGAGCATCCAAGCGTTCACCTTCTAGATCCGGTACCAGCACCACGTCAAAGGTTAGTCCTTTTGCCTTATGCACCGTCATGACCTGCACAACTTTAGATCCCGTGCCTTCGTTTAGTTCGCGCTGCTGTGCATACCAGATAAATTCATCAATATCTCGCAAGCCTGTTTCATCAAATTGACGTGCCATCTCAATAAATTGCCGTACTCGCCACCGCGCAAAATCATCTGTTGCCAGCTCGCCAGCCCATTCGCGCACAGTTCTCTCGAAGCCTTGATGGTATAGTTGTTCCTGTATCGCCCGCATCGTATTAGCCCACCCTGGATGGTCGTCCGGCAGCTTTTTGGCCAGCGGCGTCATCCTCACGTGCTCAGCGGCATAAGTATCCATCGGATGTGCCGCAGCTTTCAGCAAAGATAGCAGGGCCCGGCCTGCGGCATTATCTGTAGCCGGACGTGTAGCAGATTCACCCGTCACCGGCAGGCCCTGCACATTCTTTCGCAGATAATCAACAACCTCCCTAACCGCTGCGTTAGTCTGCACCAGCACCACGCAGCTAAGCCCTCGTTCTACCGGATTTATGTCAGCCAACAATTGTGCGAGAACTGGGTAACGTTCTGTCTTTTCCGTTACAGTGAGATGCATTGTATGCCCAGCCATATCCCGATGGGCTGCTGCTGCGACATGATCTTCCCAAAGATCGGACCATCTGTTCAACGCTTCCGCATCAAACTCCGCTAGCTCCTCATGCGATCCAAACACTTTGTTGACTAGCTCCAAAACAGGCGGAGCTGACCGGTAGGAAACATTCATCGGCGTGATGTTCAACTCATTGCCAGCCTCTCGGCAGTAGCGATCTTTCACTCGATTAAACAATTTTGGATCTCCGCCACGCCAGCCATATATCGACTGTTTTACATCCCCAACGCAAAAAAAGGTCCGTCGGTGCTCCGGGTCCTGAATCACTTCATCTATCAAATTCTCCATGACTCGCCACTGCGCAGTGCTGGTATCCTGAAACTCATCGATCAACCAATGGTCAAAGGCCCCGTCTAGCCGATATTCAAGCGACAGTCTGTCTGGCCCATGCCCTCCGAGCACCGGTCGGCCTTCCTCTGGTGCAAGCAGTATCGGCAAATCCGCGAAGGTCAACAGCCCCTGACGACGGATCAGCGTATCGTAACACGCATCATACTCCTTGAGCATTCCGAATACTCCGCGAGTACGAGTCAAATGCAGATCTAGCTCTTGTGCTAAACAATGTTTCAACAATTCCGCTAGGGTCTTAGAAAAGGTGGCCGTTGGCTTGAATTCATTCCTGTAGTAAACAAACGTCCAAGCGCCTGAATCAAGCTGAGCTAGCTGTGCGAAAGCCGTTATCAAAAGCGTCCCACCCCCGGCTAATAAGTCCTTGCCTGCTTCCCACCGTTCCAGATGTTCTGCCGCTTTCCTCCAAGCTTTCTGCGAACGATTGTCAAACTCCGTCTGGTCCCGCAGGGCATCAGAAAAATTTTGCACCAGTTGGCTTTTGCCGTCCTTGACCCCCGCCCACCCGAGACCGGTTGGCCAAATCGTAGCCGGATTCCCCCATTTTTCCTCTTTCAGCGCACGGTGATACAGTCCATGGCACTCCCTCAGATAATTCTCGAGAAGGTTATAAAAGCGCCGGTCTTGCTTGCCGGCCGACAATAACTCAAAAGATTTCACCATCGCCTCTCGTTTCTGATCGCGTGCGCTAGCTGACGCAAAAAGTTGTTCCATTGAACGAACCCGCGCACGTTCGGCCGAAAACTCATCCATTATCTCAAACTCCCCACTTAACCCGTATTCCAAAGAAAACATTCCTAAAACACGATGGAAAAACCCGTCGATTGTTCCCAATGCCAAATGAGGCATACGTTCGAGTAATTCGCGCAGCACTCTGGTATAATCAGCCTGACTCACCGCTGGCATCCCAATATTTGCAGAAAGATGCCTTGCCGCTTCTTGGCTACTTGCCGCGTTTGCCAGCTTGGTGAGGATTCCTTCGAAAAATTCGCCGGCCGCTTTCCGTGTAAAGGTTAAGGCAATAATCCGATCCGAAGCCTGCCCGCATAAAAGCAAACTGATGTAGCGGTTCACCAGCTGATATGTCTTCCCTGAGCCCGCCGAGGCCCGGACCATTTCGTTCGGGATCACCGTGAGGTCTCGACTCATATCCTCTCCTCCCAATGAGGTTGCGAGGATGACTCCTTCACTGGGTCAAATAAAATATCCTGAAACTCATCGAAGGCGGGCCTATTGGCCGGAGGCCAAAATGTTCCAGCATGCACTCTTCCCACAATCTCATTGGCACAACTCATGGCCGCCTTATGCATGTTTAATGTATACGGTTCGAGCAGCTGTATGCCGGTGTCGGCTCCGATGCTCGGCAAATGAAAATAACCTAGCTGCAGCTCCGAACATTCTTCATCTTGCAATGCCCAAGCATAAAGAGGTAATTGCAAATCCAGCCAGCGAAGCGCCTTTTCTTTATCTTTCACCGTGGCGCAAAATCTCTCATAATCAGGTGTATCATCCCGGGATGGTGCAGTGTGCGCTTGAAGGGGGGTCTTGGCCTTCGCGGATGTCTTGTAGTCCAATACCCGCAAGGCACCGGTCGTTTCATTTTTCTCGATACGATCAATCCGTCCACGCACGGTCATCCCATGGATTCTACCTTCAAACACGCGTTCGGCATCGATAATACGCCACCCTTCGGCATATTCTTGCGCTTGAATGATCGCCGCACTGTAAAGGCGGCGGGAGGCAATTTGATGCTGCATCTGTAATGGTAATGGAGGGGTGTCTCCGTACAGTTCGTGCACTATCATCTGAAGGCGGTCGACGAAGTATTGGTTGATAGCGTCGGAATTTGCCAGATGCCGCGCGGAGTCATCCCTCCCAAAATCCTCTACCACCTGATGTACAAGTAGCCCGAAATCCAACGCGTCCAGCTCACGCTTGGAAGTGTCTACTGATTCCATGTGCAATGCATGCTTAAGGTAAAATCGAAACGGACAATTCAAGTAGGAACGAAAGGCTGTAACGCCAAGCTTCTCTATGGGAGGAACAGCACGCGTCTGCAAGCCCCAAGGCAAGCTCCATGGAGGAGTCTGTTCAGCTGGGGGCAAATCATGAAAAAGATGCTGCACCCGGGAAGGCAAGTCATCATCCTCACAACGCAACAAAACGCGTGAAGGCCTTAATGGATCCCCGTTTGTACGCTGTCGCCCCAGAATGAGGTCCACTTGACCATCTCGTGAACGTGACGCATGCAACAGCTCCATAATGTACACGTCCCTAGCTAACCGTTCAGCGTTCGTTGTAAGCCCAAGGCGTTCACGCAATTGCTCAGGTAAAAATCGATCGCCAACGATTGACTTGGGCAAATGTCCTTCATTGCAACCAGCAATAATCAAATGAGGGGCGTCCTCCCAAGCCAATTCCACCCATCCCTGAATATCAACTGCATCCCCACTGCGTTCAGGGAAAACCGCCTCTTCTCCCACTACATCAAGTAACATACCTAGCTCCTCTGCAGGTTCCAAGGCGGCAGCATCATCCATCACCAATTCCCATTCACAGAGTCGGTCCATAAAAATACGGGCTATTTCCAAATATGACTTATCGGCCTCATTGTCCTCATGAAATTCGCGATGATTAAAGACCTCGCACAAAAATTCCGTTAACCCGTGGTTAATAGGAAGCTTCATAAGCCTTTTCAGGGCCGCCGACAGGCGGCGCAACGCATCCCGAGCCACAATTCGATTAGCAATACGCTCTCCTTCAAAGTTCAGACGGGAAGCATCCTCCAGTGTCGCCGGTAAATGTTTATGGTGTAATTCATCCAATCCCGCCAGGAGCCGAGTCTGTGTTAGTCGCTCATCACCTGCCGCAACCCAGGCCCACGTATCAGGCAATCGCAGGAATGCTGCCGCTTGAGTAAAGGATCTATTCTGCAATAGGCTCTGGAGAGTTTTTAAAAAGATAAAAGGCGGTGTATGGCGTAATCGTTGCCCATCGGGGTTGAAAGCGGAGATTCCTGCATCCGAAAACTCTCGTTCGAGTTGAGGCAAGACAGCCGGATCAGCCACCCCTACAGCCACCCGATCTTGAACCTGTTTGCGGTACGGCTTCACTCTCGCTACCACCGTTTCCGCTTGGGACTTCTCATCATGTGCAGGAATGATCTCCGAATTTCTCAACGGTAAGTTTCGGACAGACCAAAATTCAGGACGCGGTCTCCCCCATTTATCAAATCCTGCCACCGGTCCGAACTCGATCACTTGGACTTGTACGCCTTTTTCGAGCAGGCCCTCCAATACTTGGTCAATGACGCGATGCGCATCAGTAACACCCATTAAAACAATGCGACGGATATTATCCACATGCGGCTCACTTGAAGCTTTAATCTGAGCATCATGAGGGTCAATAAATCCGTTTTGATCCAAAAGTTGAGTATACTCATGTTCCAGAAAAGAGAGATCCCGCCACCTTGCAGATTCCTCCTCACAGTGAGGAGAGCTGTATACAGACTCGCAAGTCCATCCCCCCTCCATCAGAGTAGCCCGCAAGTCTTGCATTGCGCACGCCATTTTGCGGCACCATGCAAAATCTCGTTTCTGAGGTAATGCAGGGAACAATGCGGTGCAGTTTTCCACCTTTGCCCCGGCCAGCACCTGAACCCAATGCCATGTACATATAACCTTTGGCGCAACATTAGGAGCCGCGGGCCGAATCAACTGGAACGGCGTGCTCGTCCGTGGCGGAAACACCCCTCCTCGCGTGTTGCAAGCCCAAGCTAAGGCCTCGCGGAGTCGGCGACCTGCCTGTCGGGTAGGAAGGAGCACCCAACTATCACTCAAATCCACCACTCCCTCCGGCTCGTTGGTGATCAGCCATTCCACCGCAGTATCCAGAATTGGTCGATCCCATGACAACTGGACGATCTCTGGTCGTTTGTTCATGCTTAAGATAGCCGCCAAACCGGGCGATCTCCGAGCATGCCGCAACCCCTAGGGCATTTACAATCTGTTCCGCTGGAATTCACTTGCTTTGACTGTGCGTGACGGGTTTGGTTTGGGTGCTTGTAGTGAGTTACCCAGCCTTGTTGATAGCGGATAATCCGGCATGTGAGCGCACAGTGGCGACGCTGACAGTCCTAGACCGTCTGGTGATCGCTACACACAAAGCCGGGGCCAAAACAATCACGGTCGCTCATTCCGGGGAACCTCCCGCCCTCGCCCGCGCTAACGCACTAGGCATCGCATTCCAACTAACCGAATCGATCCCAGTCTTGCAAGAGCCTACCCTTCTCTTGGCAGGGAACTTATCGGTACAGGAACATGATCTCGGACGGGTTTTGAGCAAAAAAGGGCGACTTTATACGCTCGATCTGGAGCCGCTACCCTGCGGGGTGACAATTAAATGGGCTGATGGACTCGACGCCTCCCTGCCAAAACGCCCCAAGGTCGAGGCCCTCGGTGTTGCACAAATGGTAAAAGATGGCCTTACAGCAATCCAAGCCGAAGATGCTTTGTGGGACACCATGGGATTGGAAACCGACAGTGTGGTTGATCGTAACTTCAACCGCCCTGTCGGCCGCATCATGTCAAAAGCCCTCATCCACACTCCTGTTTCCCCGAACGCCATGTCCGTGACGGCCACAACCATCGGCGTACTCGCCGCATGGTGTTTCACCCACGGCGAAGCGCACCTGATGATTTTAGGGGCCGTGTTCCTTCAGCTCTCTGCAGTAATCGATTGTGTTGATGGAGATATAGCCCGGATACTCCATAAGGAAACTAAAGGCGGCAAATGGCTCGATCTAGGGGGTGATCAGCTGGTGCACCTATTTCTACTCGCCGGAATAGGGGTAGGACTATACCGTATGGCGGACCAAACTGGACCGACTCTGTGGCTCGGAGTCGCGGGGGCTCTCGGCGTGGTGCTCTCGTTCCTTACCATTCTGCGAGCGGAGCAAAGCCCGTTGCCGCTGCCGCGCCTAAAAAAATTCCTCTCCAAAACCGCTAACCGTGATTTTTCTGTACTGCTAGTCATCTTAGCCATTGCTGAACGCGTACAATGGTTTTTATGGCTCGCCCTTTTGGCCGTGCATATATTCTGGCTCTACGGCGCCTGGCTACGGCGGAAAGATGAGCAGGAGGAGACTCAGTGAAAAAAAACCATGCGCCTCCTCCTCACGGCAGGCTTGGGGCTGTTTGGTTGATTTATTCACGCACCGGATGGAACGATATCCGTGGAACCTTGAAACACTTGGATGGCTTGGCTTACTTGTCCTAATTCCTTACACACTTGTATCCAGTATTGATATTTATCGGAAATTGCGTGGCAAGGCCTGAGCAGAGAGCTTGAAACCCATCCGGTTCCGCTACCTAAACCAAAATGCCTAAACTGAGACTTGCTTAACAATAAAGTGGCACGCATGATTCTGGACTCCATTCGCGGATTAAACATAAATGTTCTGGCGTCCTTTCATTCTAACATTGCTTCTGTTCACGGTTGGCTGTGCCAGCTGGCGATCGGATCCTGCATTAGAGAATCTGCCTGAACCATCTCACCCCAAAGATGGGCAACTCTTGCTGCAGCCTGCTCCAGACCCTTTGGAGCCAATTAATCGTGCGTTCTTTGTGGTGGATCGAACCCTTTTCACCGGCGCCCTTGAACCCATATGGGCCGGCTACAATGCTGCAGTCCCTCAAAAAGCACGAAAGGGCATTCGCCACTTTAGTGACAACCTTAAGTATCCAGTCCGCCTGACAGGCAATCTCCTGCAAGGGGAATGGGCAAATGCAGGCACGGAAACCAAGCGGTTTCTGATCAATACCACCGTAGGTGTACTGGGTTTTTCAGACCCAGCCACCGACAAGTACAATATTTATCTGGCTGAGGAAGATCTTGGGCAAGCTTTTGGCAAGTGGGGATGGAGCAAATCGTCTTACCTCTATGTGCCGGTTTGGGGAGCCTCATCCCCCAGAGATGTCGTGGGTGGAGTCGGAGCCGTATCCTTGAACCCATCCTCCTGGTTTTATGGAGCAGGTGCAGCTCTGAAGTTCAATGATAAATCGTTCCTAGCCGAGTCAACCCGTCAGTTGCTTGCCACAGAGTTTGACCCTTATTCACTCAACAAACTTTATTACACACGGAAACGCGCAATTGAAATTGCCAATACGCAGCCTGCCATGGCCAGTGAAAACACCCCGCAAACCCAGACCTTGCAGGCCGTGTTCAATCGGCCTCAGGATGGCAAGTTCCACGATAAAGCCGGAACAATAAAAGTTCAGCCCGTAGGCTTTCGAAAACCTCTCCCTGCCTCAGTGTGGATGCAATCCAAGCCTGCTCCCATCGCGTTTGTTATCCCTGGGCTGGGCGGTCACCGAATGGGGACTCGAGCCCTCGCCTTGGCTGAACTAGCGTACCAAGAAGGATATCACGTGGTTTGTTTCAGCAACAACCTGAACTGGGAATTCATCCAAGCCGCTCCAGAGGATTATCTGCCTGGATATCTGGACGATGACCTAAAATATCTTCGCCAAATCCACGAAGCAACCACCGTAAAGATCGGAGCAAAGGCCAAGGGAAAGCCTGCGGTAATGGGCTTTTCCATGGGAGGCTGGTACACCCTCAATTTGGCGGCCTCCAGCCCCCCTGAGGCCTATTCCAACTCGCTGGCCATTAACCCCCCATTGGATCTTAATACAGGCTTGCGCATGCTCGACAAACTGTTCCGCGCTCCTGCAGGAGAAAAGGATCTGGACGTCATCAAGGAATCAGCTCTGGTTAAGTTATTGGTAAGCCAGCACCGCACCCCTGAACAAGGCGCCCTTCCATTCAGCGACCAGGAAGCCTCTTTCCTAATCGGACTCAGCTACCGCCTTACGCTCACACAAACCATCATGACGAGCTTGGATATTACCCCCAGTTCCGAAGCACATAAAAAAATAGGCGCATTGGGCTGGGAGGATTATTACAGCAAACTTGTCACGCCAGCTCTAGCCAAGCGGAAAATTAACGCCGATGCGTTAAATCGCGCCAGCAACCTCCGCACAAGAGAGGCAGGCTTGACAGCCTCAAAGAACTTGAAGCTGGTCTTAACAGGGAATGATTTTCTTCTCACTCAAGAAGACCTCGCTTGGCTTCGCCAACGCTTCCCGGATAAACGCACCATCTTCACCGAAACTGGGGGCCACATGGGCCAATTGTGGAAGCCCGAAGTGCGAGAGGCGATGCGTGCGGCTATTCGCTTGAACCCTTCTGATTCCCCTTCCAAATAACGCAGTTCATGTCGTTGCTGAACCTCAACGATGTTTCCTATTCATGGGATGGGGATCCACTGCTGGAAGGGGTGTCCCTTAATCTCGAGACAGGAGAACACATCGGATTGGTCGGCCGAAATGGATGTGGGAAGTCCACCCTCCTTAAATTGCTCGAAGGCGCTGTTGCCCCTGATCACGGAGAGATTCATCGGGCGGGAAATTTATGTGTACGACGCTTGATTCAGGAAGTCCCCGATGGGGATCAACAAACGGTTGAGGAAATTATTGGAAAAAACCTTTATTTCCCTGAAGAGGAACTTTGGCGAAAAGACAAGGCTCTCGACCGCATGGTGACGCAAATGCACCTAGACCGTCAAAGCCCGTTCTCCTCCCTTTCTAGCGGCATGAAGCGGCGGGCTCTGCTGGCACAGGCGATTGTTGACCAACCCGATGTCCTGCTTTTGGACGAGCCAACCAACCATCTTGATATTGAATCGATCATCTGGTTGGAGGCGTATCTAAAGGCATATCCAGGCGCACTTCTATTTGTCACACATGATCGAGCCTTCTTGCAGACACTAGCCTCGCGAATTCTCGAAGTAGATCGCGGTCAACTCTTTGACTGGAGCTGCAACTACCAAACATTTCTTCATCGCAAAGAAACTACCCTGGCGGCGGAGGACAAGCAAAATGCGAATTTCGATAAAAAGCTCGCACAAGAGGAAGTGTGGATTCGCAAAGGTATCCAAGCTCGACGCACGCGCAACGAGGGTCGCGTTCGCGCTCTCAAAAAAATGCGGGCTGAACGCCAGCAGCGCCGCGAACGGGCGGGTAATGTCCAGATGCAGGCGTCCGAAGCCGATCGCTCTGGCAAATTGGTCGTAGAAACCAAAAATTTATCTTTTGATTATGGAGGGCAGCCTATTGTTGAAGAACTTTCAACTCTGATCACAGCAGGCGATAAAATAGGGATCATTGGCCCCAATGGCGCGGGCAAAACAACGCTCATCAAGCTCCTCCTTGGAGAGCTCCAGCCTAAAGATGGCTCAGTACGACATGGGGCCAAGCTGGAAACGATTTACTTCGACCAACTCCGGGAGCAGATCAACGATGAACTCAGTATCATTGAGAATATTGCCGACGATCGCAAAACTGTCACCATCAATGGTCGCACCAAAAATGTGTATAGTTACCTTGAGGATTTTCTGTTCACCCCTGATCTGGCGCGCAAACCTGCGGCTACTCTCTCTGGAGGAGAAAGAAATCGGTTGCTGCTCGCCAAGCTCTTTCAACAGCCGGCAAACCTTATTGTAATGGATGAGCCAACCAATGACCTGGATGCGGAAA
>CAZHJW010000055.1:0-14058 GCA_964533265.1 uncultured Pedosphaera sp. | reverse complement strand
GCTCGCACCCACCTACTACAATAAATTAGAAAGATTATAATGGGATGCAGCAACGGAGAATCGCCAAAGCCCTCAAGGAATTTCACGGGGAGGAATGATTACTTCTTGGGGTTGCTGACGATGGCGCACTTCGGCAATGCCTTTTTCAGTTCATCAATCTGAGCCTTGGTGAGGTCGGGGTTGTCACGGAGCCACAGCGACTCTAACTGCGTGAGCTTCTCCAGACCCTTCGCCGAGGTCAGTTTATTGTCATAGAGATACAGCTGCACCAAGTACGTGAGCTTCTCTAGGCCCTTTACGGAGGTCAGTCGATTGCTATCGAGCTCCAACTTTCTTAACTGTGTGAGTTTCTCCAGCCCTTTCGGAATGTCGGTCAGTTTGCTGAAAGGGAGATTCAGCCCCGTCACCTTGTCCAAGTCCGCCTTGGTGAGTTCGCCCGTGGGCTTCTTGGCGTCTTCACGAATCACCTGATCTTCAATGGCCAATCGGCTCGCTCAGCTTGTGGGAGTCGCTGCATCTCAAAGCTCCCAAATTTTCTTTCCACAGCCTCATTAATTATTCACATAACACGCATAGGAGTCCCTTGCGTAAGGCAACCACATGCTCAAGCCTTGTTCTGGAAGGAGGCCATTAACGTCGGTCCCATGACCATTGAGTGAATTAATAATGTCCCCTTTTTTATCAATGCATGATCCCCATCAGCATGCGTTAAAGTAAAGAACATGATGAATCGACTATCCGCTATTCCTGGCAAATCGGTAGTCACTTCAAAATCTTCGGAACATGTTGTGGCTCATCAAGCCCCAACGACAACCCGGGGGTTTTGGTATATCGCCTGCCGCTCAAGACAATTGCGCCAAAAACCGGTTGCGCGAACGATACTGGGCGAACCTTTAGTGTTTTTCCGTATGAAGAACGGGCGAATTGGAGCATTAGCCGACCGATGTCCGCATCGAAATTTGGCCCTCTCCCGCGGCTCGATTACAGACAACGGACTATCCTGTGCCTACCATGGGTGGACGTATGACCACTCGGGCAACTGCACGCTTATCCCGGCCGCCTGCAACGGTTGCAATCCGGGGAATAAGCGTGCGCGAGTACAATCCTACCTAGCCTGTGAAAAACAGGGGGTGGTATGGGTTTATCTTCCTGTAGACGGAGAAGAGCCGGAACGAGAACCCCTAGATTTTCCTTTTCATGGTGAACCCCGTTGGAAACATTGGTATATGGAGCGGGTCTTTCAAGGCGACGCCTTTAACTGTTCTGAAAACTTTCTCGATTGCCCACACACCAATCACGTGCATCAGGGCTTGTTTAGAACCATCAACACACGGGAGAACGAGATTGAGATAACAACTGGCCACGATTGGGTTCAGGCAGATTTTCTGAACGAACAGCGAATGGACACTTTACTCGGGCGAATCCTCTGCCCGAAAAATACGAAGATGAGGCATACCGACCGTTTCATGCTGCCTTACACAACACGCGTGGACTATCGAGCTCACGAAGCACGGCACTTCATCATCATGAGCCAGTGCACCCCAATCGATGAAGACCACACGCGCGTATTTACATATATGGGCTTCCGTTTCGACGGATGGGCATCGCTAATCAGATTGTTCTACCAACCTTTCGCGCACCTGGTATTGGATCAGGACGTAGACATCCTACGCCAACAGAATGAAGACATCCAGCGGTATGGCGCACAGAGATTTATATTCCACGCATCCGATGCCATTGCTCGGGAAATGCGCATCCTCCTCTCAGGTCAATCCCTGGAAGGAAGACCTTCACGCATCAAACAAATACGTTTCTGAAAGAAGTATGATTGAGTGGCATCAACTGGGAGCAGGATGGACCCAAGGGGCCGCTGCAGCACTTTTGGCGATGCAGCTGCTCGGTCCGGCCTTTTGGTGGTGGCAGAACCGTTCTCCTAACCGTGTGGGAGGAGCAATCTCTGCAGTCAAGGCCCAGTGGCTAGTATTTGTGGTCTCACTCTGGGTGATGGCTCCGCTCCTGGTAACAGGACACACTGAAGTCCTCCAGATTTGCTGGCTGCTGTCCGGAAGTATGCTGCTCAGAGGGGGCATTGAACTGTATTTATGTCTCATCACCCGCGGATGGAAGGTCCGCTATGGCTTGGCACACGACACATTGCAGTTAATGCTAACGCTGACCGGGTTAGTCTGGCTCTCGACTCAGGGAGCCCCTGTTTGGATTCTGTTCCTACTGGTGCTAACGGTCTCCACGCTGGTCACAGAGATAGTATTTGTGGGTTGGTTTCGTGACGCCACCGACGGCCCTGAGGAGGAAATTTATTTTGTTCCTGGCAACTCAGAGTTTAAAGATATCAACCGACGAACTGCCTGGTTATTCCTCCCACAGTTCATATTATTTCTTGCAGCCCTGACGAGCGCCTTGATTGGAGGAGGTGATTGAAATGACTTCAGCCCCTTATTCTTTGCCCTCTGAATTGATTCCCAGAAGAGCGTTGTCTTCAGATGACGTGAGAAGGCTGCATGTGCTGATGAAAACCTGCTATGACCATGTTTCATACGAACTCTTCATCGAGGATCTAACGCGTAAAGACTGGGTGCTGCTTTTGCGCGACTCATTCGGGATTATCCAAGGATTCAGCACGCTCGCGCTTAATCCATGTGGATTTGGGGGGGGCGATTACGACATTTTGTACTCCGGAGATACCGTCATCCACCCGGAACACTGGGGGGGGCAGGCATTGGTTCGTGGGTTCTTCAACGCTGCGGGCAAGATTCTCGCCAAACGACAAAAGCGGCTATACTGGTACCTGCTCTCCAAGGGGCATCGCACGTATATGTATCTTCCCTTGTTCTTTAAGCGATATTTTCCTGCGGCCGATCCGTCCCGTCATTGGGCCGAGGGAGGCAAGCTGGCTGAGTTGTTTTCCACGCGATTGTTCCCTGATAGCTGGCAGCCTTCATGCGGAGTCATTCATTTTAACGAAAACCACGGGCAGGTAAACGCAGCTCTGGCGAAAGATACGCGAAGGCGGACCCATCATCCGCAAGTAGACTTTTTTTTGAGAAACAATCCGGGGTTTGACGAAGGCGATGAACTGGTTTGTTTAGCCGAGTTGGCGCCGGGGAATCTCCACCACCGTGTAAGCGAGATGATGGAGGATGGGATGGAACAGTCGTCGATATGGAAGGAGGAGCTATGCTTGGCATAAATCCCGCCGCCGCAGACTGGTTGCGATTGCAGGTGCCTGAGCACGCACGATTTCGCTCCGCCTGCAGAAAACCGGACGTCGCACAGCGGAAACGGCTTCGGACCATCTTGAGCGCAAATGCTCAAACGGACTTTGGGCGCGCGCATAGTTTTGCGGACGCCAAAACGCATGAGGATTTTGTTGCTCGTGTGCCGATAGGCGAACATGCATCCAATGTGCAACCGTGGTTGGATCGAATGCGATCCCCGGAAGACAATACGCTGACAGCTGAAACCGTACGCTTCTTCGAACAAACTTCCGGTTCGACCGGAAAAGCCAAGCTTATTCCCTTTACAAACGGTTTACGTGAAGAGATTGCTCGTGCGGTTGCCGCATGGATGATCGGTTTATCCCTTGAAGAACCAAGGGCCTTCGAAGGCCTAGCATACTGGTCCATCTCCCCTCCGTTGCTAAAAAAACCTCCGACAGTAGCAGGCGTTCCGGCAGGACACCTAGATGACACAGCCTATTTTCCCCCCCAATCCGCACAGGCGTTTAGCAAATGGCTAATAATAAGCCAGCCCAGAGAGCACGAAACACCTGATGCTTTCTACGAACATACACTCCGTCGAATGATTGAATGCCGCAACTTATCTTTCATTTCAGTTTGGAGTCCCACTTTCTTTTTAAATCTCGACCGCCACCTACGCCAACGGGTGGGAAATGATTTTCTCTGGTCCGAACTGTGGCCCCAGCTACAAGTATTGAGCTGCTGGACCGATGCGCAATCCGCACAGTGGCAAGCCCCCGTGCGGGAACGTATAGGGCCAAAAGTGACAATACAAGGCAAGGGCTTGATGGCCACTGAGGGAGTCACGAGTGTACCCTACTCAGGGGGTGATCCTGTCCTAGCCGTACGGTCCCATTTCTATGAGTTCCGAGATACCGAAACGACTAAAATAAGTTTGGCGCACGACCTGACCGTCGGGGCATCCTACGAGATTATCCTGACTACTAGTGGTGGGCTATACCGGTACGCCACAGGAGATATCGTCGAAACAACTGCACATCTAAACTGTACTCCTCGTCTGAAGTTTCTAGGGCGAACCGGTCGCTCGGTGGATCTAGTAGGCGAAAAACTGAACGAAACACAGGTGATTCAAGCCCTGGCCGATTCCCGGGGATTTCTTGCGCCACACATGAACCCATGCGGCTATCTATTGTGCCTAGAAAACCTTAACTCCATAAATCCAGACGACCGGATAGTTGGGCGAGTTGAAGCCTCATTGGCGGCCAATCCTTATTACGCACAAGCGCGTCAATTGGGCCAACTAGCCCCGCTAAAATTACGAAGACTGCCCGATGGTTTCTCCGAGCGCCTCGCCTGTAATTGGGCCAGGCGTCGCGGCCTGCGTGAAGGCGATGTAAAACTACCTGCACTTTTTCAGCCAGGCGAATTAGACGACCTCATTCAAGAACTAGGACCTCAATGCACTTTATAAAAAAGGCCGGACAAGCGGACAATGTCGACTTGTGCGAGGTTGTTGCCAAAACGCCAATGGAAGGCTCCATTAGACTAGTTCAAGATCGCCGGCCGAATTATTTTCACGGAGCAGCAGTACAGTGTGAACAGCCCGAAATATATGTATCCCGGCGATCTAAACGATCTGGATTAGCAGGTATATTTGCTGCGGGATGGAGGCGAGTCTATATCAATGGACAAATACAACCACTGCGATACCTCAGCGACTTACGCATCGCCCCGGATCGCCGTGGAAGCACCCTGTTGGCGCGCGGCTTTCGTTTCCTCCGGAACGAGATCTTAACCGAGGGGAAGTTTGCCCAAACACTCGTGATAAGTGAAAACGAACAGGCCCTTTCCCTCCTCACCAGCCACCGACAAGGGCTGCCGCAATATTTTCCGTGTGGGCAATACGACTATTCTCTCATCAGCCTTCTCCCCCCTCACTTTGATACCGGCCCCTTGCAGGTTCGGAGTGCCACTATCCGCGATATTCCTGCCATGCAGGCCTTCTTCAATCGCGAGGCACCTCGTAAACAGTTCTTTCCTGCGTATGATTTCACTGAACTGGGAAGTAGTAGTTATTATCGTGACGCGACACTGGAAAATTTCTTTCTCGCTTTCGAAGACAATGTATTAGTAGGCATTCTGGGGGCTTGGGACCAAAGCAATTACAAGAAGACCCAGATCCTGGATTATCAGGGGGGATTGCGATTGTTGAGACCATGGCTGAATGCAGCACAGAAACTACGGGGAGGCATAGAATTACCCGCTCCCGGCACTTTGCATCGCACGCTGTACCTGCACTGCGCAGTGTGCCGCGACAACGATCCGGATATTCTAACGGCCCTGATTCAAGCCATACAACGCCGATTCGAAGGCCAGAAATATGAACACGCTGCCCTAGGGCTAGACCAACGCGACCCTCTGCGAGAAGCGTTAAAGCACTACCGAACGATGTCTTTTGCCGGCCACCATTTTCTAGTCTCCTTCACTGCCGACCCCAGGTCTAACCTCAATGATAAGGTATTTTATTTTGAAGCCGCGCGCATCTGACTCCAACTGCGACTACCAGCCCCCCGGCTCTTTAAATGTCACGCTCGCAATCATCCTGCTAATAGGCTGGCCTACGTTGTTATGGTGGGCGGATCAACAGACCCACTGGGGAGCTAAAATCGCCATCGGTTTCCTTTTCGCCTTTTCAGGGCTGACTATTTATACGCTCCTGCACGAAGCATGGCACCAGATCTTGCACACAAATCAAGCCGTCAATAATTTACTCGGCACATTGCTAGCCGCAGCTTACGGAGGTCCCTTCACTTTTCTTAAACATACACATCAGGGACACCATCAACGCAACCGTTCAGTAGAAGAATCTTTTGATATTTATTACAGCGAGGAGGAGCGAGCCCGTCGAACGACATTTTTCTACTTCACCTACCTCGGCGGATTCTGGCTGGCTGTCCCCTTAACTTCACTCGTTTTCATATTCGCCCCGAGACTGCTACACGGATGGTTGGCACGCAGGGATCCATCTGTCGGGGCTATGCTCCGCGGAATCCCCCAACGCCAATTCCGGCGCATCCGTGTTGAGTCTCTGGGGGTGTTTGCCTTACACGGCACTCTTATCGTTGCCTTGGGATTGCACTGGTCAACTTGGATACTGTTATATGGAATGTTTGGGGTTTGCTGGTCCTCTCAAAATTATTTAGGCCATGCAGGAGCCCCGCTGGATGTACAAGAAGGCGCACACAACCTACGTGCCAATCCGGTGTTCGAGAAATTGTTGCTGCACTTCAACTGGCACTTGGCACACCACCAGAATCCAGAAGTGCCGTGGCTGTACCTGCCGCAATTTAACGATCCCCGAAGGAAGCGCCCCGGATACTTGCGGTCCTATGTAAAATTCTGGGCTGGTCCCAAGCCCCCCCCTCGTAAAAAGGAAGGCGAATGAAGCTATCCTTCATTGCGGGCGCACGATGGCAGGACTGGCAGCGGTTGCGGAAGGAAAACCCAGTGCCCCCGCGCTACTGGCATAGGTCGATGCTGCAAACACTGCTGAGTTCACGCAACGAGAAACTAGCCAAATTAGATGATCAGGTAAACCTTGCTGCGGTCGCGCCGGAGCCTCCAATTTTCATTCTCGGGCACTGGCGTAGCGGCACAACACATCTGCAATATCTGCTATCACAAGACCCCGCCTTCGGAGTTCCTAATAATTACCAATGTTGCTTTCCTAGCAGCTGTTTAAAATCCGAGGAGGAACACGGTCGTCAAATAGCACGTTGGGTGCCTGCTCGTCGCCTTCAGGACAACATGGCCCAAAGCCTAAAAACCCCCGGGGAGTCAGAGATGGCCCTGGCCGCCCTCGGTGCTCCAACCCCCTACTTGTCGTGGGCTTTTCCTCAACGGTCCGAGCATTTCCTTCGTTTTCTCAGTCTGCGTGACGCAACAAATGCCGAACGAAGTGCGTGGAAGGCTGCAATGGAGTATTGCGTCCGTAAATGGACGTGGATTTATCGGCGACCGCTACTATTAAAATCTCCCTCAAATACCGCTCGCATCCGCTGGCTGTTGGAATTATTCCCGGACGCCCGTTTCGTACACATCCATCGGCATCCCTTAGAGGTATATCAATCCAGTCTGCATTTATACCGCGTATGGAAGTCCCGCATCGCGTTTCTGCAAAGGCCAGATTTTTCATGCATGGAGGAACGCATTTTGCACCTCTACCAGGAAATGCATAAGGCGCTCGAAGCTGACAAAGGACTCATCCCTCCGGGCAATTATCACGCGATGCGTTTCGAGGAACTAGAGCGCAATCCGCTAGGAGAACTCCAAAGCCTATATGAATCTTTGCGTTTGGGAGCCCCTCCCCTCAATTTCCTGAAGAAATACTTGGAAAATATTCGCCTCTACAAAAAAAACAATTACCCAAAACTAAAACGAGCTGAACGCGACCGGGTGACCGAAGCTTGGGGCCCCTGGCTTCGGGGATGGGGTTATACCTGAAATAGAAACATTAACCAAAGCATACCACTATGAACAATAATAATACACATGGAGTACTGAAAGCCGTCTTATGGGTGATCGCTGTCTATCATTTGGCCTTCGGAGCAGTGCTATTAACCGGCTTCAACGCCGAAAATCTAGCCCGCTCAGTTTTAGGGGCCACTGTCGAGATCAGTGATCAAGTCAGCTACATGTTTAAGCCCCTGGGCATCTATACGATCGCCTTTGGTGCGCTGGCTTTATTGACGGCACTAGACCCTACGCGACACCGTCCGATGCTTATCGGCATCATGGCGTTATACATACTACGCCTGTTAAATCACCTCTTGCAGATGAATACCCTTCACGAAGTATTTAAGGTTCCTGATAGCACTTCATATCGATCTATCGGAATCCTAGCAGTCATCATCATTCTATTGGCGGTTTTCTGGCCTCGCAGGGATCCCTCCGCTTCCGAGGAAAACGCTGAGCCAACAGAAAGGAGCAAGGACGACTGATATGCTTAGGCGGCCGCTTCATTGGCTGGCGACCCACCCCAAGGGTGCGCTGGCGGCTCTGGTCACGGCAACCGTACTTCTGGCGTTAGCAGCCCGTGATCTAGGCGCGCACTATGAAGTGGAAGATTTCATTCCAAGAGAAACTGAAGAGTGGGCCACATATCAATCGTACCGGAAAAGCTTTGGCCGTGATGACCGCACAGCAATGATGTTGCTGGAATCCTCCCAGCCCATGGGGCTGAAGGAGATGCATATCATCAAGGCCTTAACGCAGCGGGTGAAAGAATGGCCCGAGGTAGAGCGAGTGATAACTCCCAGCAACGTATTGATCCCCCTTCGCACAACCGACGGCCACGTGCGATTGAAACAGGCCTTTGACCCCAAGGCTCCAGAACGCCTGTCCGCCGCTTTCGATAAGCTGCGCAAGCGCCCCTACGTCAACTCCGTATTGTCTGAGGATCGCAGATTGGCAATCGCTGCCGTAACTCTCCGTGAGAACCGGCTGAGCGCTACTGATCGCGCTCGCCTTGTCCGCCGTTTGGAACAAGAGAAGCTCACCGTGGAGTCGAGCGGTCTATTCAATGTACGACTCGCGGGGTATCCAGTACATCGTATTTACTTCTCTGAGCATATTAAAAAAGAAAACCACCGACTCCTGCCTTGGGCGTTGACCGTGGTTGTTGTTCTACTGGCTTTAATTTTCCGCAGCTGGATCGGTGTGATGGCGCCATTAACCGGCGCTCTCTTATCGGTGATATGGACATGCGGACTCATGGCATTGGTGGACCTATCGCCAAATATATTCGCACCGGCGCTTTTTCTACTCGTCGGGCTCATGGCTGTATCCCAGGCGGTTCATTTTCTCACCTGCCTCCAGAAAAAACTTAGAGGGGGGCTTAGTCCTCAAGCTGCTGCCGAGGCGGTTCTGCTGGAAAAATCCAGCCCTTGTGGCATCGCCAGTTTGACTACCGCACTCGTATTCGCTGGCCTTTCACTAACTGGCATCCCGTTGATTGCCGATTTCGGACTAGCCGTAGCATTGGGGGCCTTGTCAACTTGGGTAGTCTCTATTCTCCTTATATCATTAAAGGCCACTTGGGTTCGACGACCAAACATGGTCCAACCCATGGAATCCACCATCTTTTGGCCATCCTGGGGAGCTTGGATAAAGCGGCATAAGGTTGCAGTTCTCGTGTGCTTCGCCGTAGTCGCCTTGGTGTTTGCTGCTAGCGCAACCCGCGTGCGCATAAATTCCCCCCTACTGGCTGATCTCTCCAACGATCACCCGATACGGCAAACCAATCGTCTAGTAGAAGAACGCCTAGGCGGAGTCATTCCCCTCGATGTACTGATACCATCCCCAGGAGGCCCCTCCATCTCTGCTTACACTCCAGAGCGCATGCGAAGTATAGAGACCTTCGCTGCAACGCTACGGACGTTGCCAGGCGTACTTTCAGTTTCCTCCCCAACGGACATACTCCATCAATTATGTCCTTTGTTGGAAAATGTACCTCCAGAAGACGCCCTCATGCTGCTGCCTACGAGCCTACTGCTTGCTCCCGAACAGATGCGACATTGGGTGGACAATCGGAATCATCTGATGCGAATACGAGTCGGGATGGCCAACCTCAATACCTCTGAGGCCATGTCGTTATTCGATGCGATAAATCAAAAGTATAGCGCGCTCCTCGGCGCCCCAGACCAGCCAATACTCACCGGGCAGGGATACTTGGGGCAACAGCTAAACCGCCAACTGGTGAGTCATTTCCAGAGGAGTTTCTGGGTTGGCCTGATATTAGTTGTGTTGGTGCTTGCTTTGGCTTTACGCAGTATTCGGCTCGCATTGATCGGCTTATTGCCAAACCTCTTCCCGCTCATCGTAGTGGCTGGAGTCATGGGGCTTGTTGGCATTGAATTGCGTTACACCTCCGCTCTAGTACTCACCGTAGTGTTCGGCTTAGCTGTAGACGATACGATCCATGTTCTCAGTGAACTCCGCGCACGCCAAACCTTTCCAGATCCCATGAGTGCCGCATTGGAAAGCTCGGGCACTGGCATAGTGTGGACCTCTGTGGTTCTTGGCGGTGGGTTCAGTGTGCTGCTGGCCAGCACATTTGTGCCTAATCAAGTGCTGGGCGGCTTGCTCGCCCTAGCAGCCAGCACGGCAGTATTAGCGGATTTGGCCTTACTCCCAGCGCTCACTTATACCATCGGACTACCGCAAACGGCTCAACAGTTCAATACAGATAACTCAGAAACGAATCTGTGTCCCGACAAGAGCCCCCTCCTTGCTAGAGCAAAATGAAAACAAAGACAAACAATCGATTGCGACACTGGGCATCTGCCTCTGTTCTTTATTGTATCGTCGCAGTTTCTGCTTTTGAGCTCCCCCAAGGAGTCACCTCTCGTGAATACAATGAGGCTGGAGTTGAGATCAACAATACCCTCCATGAGCTTGCAAACAACCTGAGGGAAAACAATGGTGATTGGTCAACCGCGCTGCACCCGCATTTTGCTGGTTGGCAGCCTGGGGAAAGACCTCAAACCAAAGCTGATCCTTATGGCCTCCACATAGGAAAGTGGCAACCAAGTAGTTTGATGCTCAAAACATCTGGAGCAACGATCGGTTGGCTCAAGAAATGGCGGGCGAAATATTCCCATGTAGATTCGTGGGTGTTTAAACTCTATGAAATTCATACCATGAATCGCTCCCGAATGGTCGAAGCCGATTTCCGGTTCGAGATACATGGTCGAACCCTTTCCGGGGAGAAGGTTAATGAACGAGGCACGTTTCGCGCGCGGTTTGCAGCGGCTCAAGGGCGCCAGCGTATTGTTTGGGTTGAGTTGCTTGACGCTCGCCTAGTCGCAGGATCCGGCACCGTTTTTAAGGAAAATGCCTCAAAGGCAGGCATCCATTACTACGGAGAATCCGATAAAAGGCTGTTGCCTCCGAATGACCTCAAATTCCAGACCAGCCGACATGCTATTGGAGGCGTGTCGGCTGGTGATATCAATGGGGACGGATGGGACGACCTTGTTTTCTGTGGAGGCGGCACCGTGGAACTGTACATCAACCAGCAAGACGGCTCCTTCCGCAAAGCCACTCAGGAATGGGGCTTGGGGACTCTGCGCTACGCCACCGCTACGCTCCTTGCGGATTTCGATAATGATGGGGACTCCGATTTGTACATAGGCGTATTTTTCGGACGTAACCGTCTTTTCCAAAACGAGGGAGATACCCTCGTGGAGGTTACCGATGGTTCCGGACTAGCGAATGATGACATGACCAGTTGCCTGTGCGCTTTTGACGCCAATGGCGATGGGCTACTAGATCTATATGTGGGCCGATTCCTGGACTCGCGCCAAGAGGTTCCACGCATGATCCATTATACCCGGAACGGAAAACCCAACCGCTTGTATTTGGGTCAAGGAGGCATGCAGTTCCGCGATGTCAGCAAAGAATCCGGAGCCGATGATTACGGGTTGACCCTTGGAATTGCGGCTGGTGATTACGATAAGGATGGAGATCAGGATTTATATTTAGCAAACGACTTTGGGCGCAATGTGCTGTTGCGCAATCAGGGCAACGGTAAATTCATGGACGTCGCGAAACAAACAGGCACGCTGGCAATTTCCGGAGGTATGAGCGCCGCCATGGGCGACTATGATAATGATGGGAACCTTGACCTGTATGTTTCCAGCATCCGCTCCAATCAACGTTGGTTTTCTCAGGACCTAAATGTTCGAGGCTACATAATGCATATTGTGCAGAGTAAACGGCGAGCGGCCTTGCAAGAGACCTTCCTCGATTTACAGGAACATTTGGGAGATGACTGGGCACAGGTTGGACAACGTGAATTGGCAGGCAACTACCTTTTGCGCAATCTCGGTAACGGAAGATTTGCAGACCAGAGCGAAGAATCCGGCACCCGCCTCAACGGCTGGTATTGGGGGAGCGGGTTTCTGGACCTGGACAATGATGGCTGGCTGGATATCTACGCAGTAAACGGCTGGATAAGCGGCAAACGCCTGCACGACCTGTGACTCGATTTCGCCCAAATTGGGCTGGATGCCCAAAAACACCAAGTCGAAAACTGGATTTATACGGATGATTTTGTGGCCGAAAACTCTTGGAATGGGCGAGAGCGCAACCACTTTTTTCGAAACACCGGACGGGGACGATTTATAGAGATGGGAGCCGCCTTGGGGCTTGATGGTATCGCCGATGCACGTGGCTTTGCGGCTTCGGATTTCGATCATGATGGGGACATTGACCTAGTTGTAAACAATTACAACGCACCCGCTTATTACTATGTGAACCATTGGAAAGAAAAGGGGCAATGGTTGGCTGTAAGCCTGAAGGGCACGAAATCTAATAGAGATGGGATCGGGGCTATAATTACCGCTGTTACTGGCAAGCACTCTCAGCACAGGCTCGTAGGGGCTGGTCATGCTTACACCGGCCAGTTTTCAAAGGAGCAGATTTTCGGCCTCGGGCAAGCTGAGTCTGCCGAAATAAAAGTGCGCTGGCCCGATGGCCGCGTGGAGCACTTCGGCCCACTAAAGGCTCTACTGCGTACGGTGTTGGTGGAAGGCAAAGGTCAGTTGATCGCATCAAATCCTCCCCGGGCCGAGGCAAATGTAAAGCCTCCCTCTTCGCGGCACCGATTATTGATCTGGCTCCTTCCCTTGGGGATTTTGCTGTCCCTCTCCTTGGTTTTCAGCCCACGGAATATCCCATATCATGAACAATCTAGCCCTGAATAACATATCGGAAACCAAGCCCTCGCAGCCTGAACCGGTTTTTAATAACCCAAACCTTTTGGTATGCACGTGGTATGTAGCCTGCCGGGCAAAAGAACTGAATTGCGGCACTATCCGATCGATCGAGCTTGGCCCAAAACGCCTGGTAATTTATCGCAGCGAAGACGGGCAAATTCACGCGATGGAAGCACGTTGTCCGCACATGGGGGCTGACCTTGCTCAAGGGCGGGTATCAGGCACTAACATCGAATGCGCCTTTCATCATTGGCAAGTGGGAAAGGACGGGGCCTGCCCGCCGGCGTCAAGCAACGGCTCCGCCATCTGCAGGCACGTGAGATATTACCCCGCTGCAGAAAGATGGGGGTTAGTCTTTGTTTTCAATGGCCCAGAGGCACATTTTGATTTGCCGAATGTGCTGGGTGATTTGAAAGATAACGGCCGGATCAAATTAATGCCTCCCAAAATAATTCGCAGTCACCCGCATGTGGTACTGGGTAATGGACTGGACTCTGCGCACCTTGGCCCTTTACACGGAATAGACCTAATCGAGCCACCACAAGTGAAACAAGGTGACCCTCATTGGGTGGAAGCGAAAATCGCAGCAAGCGTGCGTTCTCCGTTCTGGAGTCAGCTCATTGGTGTGCGATCTCTGCCTTTAAGGGCGCGGTTCCGAGCAGTCGCCGGAAGTTTTGCCTTAACAGAAATCACCGAGCCGTTCCGGCTCATCGTGTTGTTCACCGGGAGACCCACGCGCGAGGGTCACTGCGCCACCCAGACGGTCTTATTCTTGCAATCGCGATCACCACGTTATTTGGCGAGCTGCTACGCACTCATGTTCAAACTATTACACGCCGACCACCACATCCTCGACCAGCTCGATTTCCATCCCGGACTCACTGAGCAGGACGCTATCTTTGGCAAACATCTTGATATCGTTAATGCAATGCACACGTACTGATAGCAAACTTGAAGCGGGGGACTGTTTCCACTCAAGAAATGGACATCAATGACACGCTAAAATACCCCTGATACGGGTGAACGCGTTAGCACTTTCGTTAGCACTTTGGCCTATTTTG
>CAZHJW010000054.1:0-14211 GCA_964533265.1 uncultured Pedosphaera sp. | reverse complement strand
AATGCCGGTAGTGCTCTTACAGCTGGAAACCAGGCAGGTATGGCACAATTAGTCACACAAGTTGCAACCGCTGCAGCGGCGTTTGCTTGGATGATGGTTGAATGGATTAAGAAAGGTAAGCCAACGGCAGTCGGCATAGCCACGGGTGCAGTGGCTGGTCTTGTAGCGATTACTCCTGCTTCAGGAACAGTCGGGCCTATGGGTTCGATAGCTATTGGTATCGCAGCAGGCGTTGTTTGTTACTGGGCGTCCACTACATTGAAGAAAGCGCTCGGATATGATGATAGCTTTGATGTCTTTGGTGTACACGGTGTAGGGGGTATTGTTGGCGCTCTGCTGACAGGTGTCTTCGCCATATCGGATCAGGGTGCTGAGATGATCAAGAATCAGCTTGGCCCCCAAGCAGTAAGTGTGGTTGTCACAATTATCTGGAGCGGTGTTGTAGCCTTCATCGCAATCAAAATAGCGGATGTATGCTGCGGCGGAATCCGTTCCAGTGAAGATGACGAGACAGAAGGGCTTGACCTTGCCGACCATGGTGAGGATGGTTACCAGCTCTAATCCACAGGATCTTTGATCCGTCACCGGCTGCGCCGTACTCCGGCGCAGCCGGTTGATTGGTTGGAGAGAACAATGTTTAGGCGATAGCCGAGAATTAATATCAAAACACAGACAAATAGCAAATGAGTAAACACAAGTTGGAATATATCTGGCTCGATGGCTATAAGCCGACCCAGAGCCTGCGCAGTAAGACGATGATTGAGGATGATTTCAGTGGGGAGCTGAAGGATGCCAAGCAGTGGTCCTTTGACGGATCCTCTACCGAGCAAGCTGAGGGAAACGACTCGGACTGTCTTTTGCAGCCGGTCGCTGTATATCCCGACCCCGATCGCTTTGGGGGTAACGGTTGGTTGGTGATGTGCGAGGTTCTTAATGCAGACGCTACGCCGCATGAATCAAACGGACGAGCCACAATTGTCGATGAGGATAATGACTTCTGGTTTGGCTTGGAACAAGAATACACACTGATGGATACGGACACCAATCTGCCTTTGGGCTTTCCGAAGAATGGTTTTCCGGGCCCACAGGGGCCGTATTACACATCGGTCGGTGCTCGCAACACTTTTGGCCGCGAAATCGTCGATGAACACCTGCACCTCTGTCTGGAGGCAGGGTTGAATGTCGAGGGAATAAATGCCGAGGTAATGGCTGGGCAGTGGGAGTTTCAGATCTTCTCCAAAGGTGCAGCTGAGTGTGGGGATCAAATTTGGATGGCTCGATATATACTGGAACGCACCTGCGAGAAGTATGGTGTGGCCGTGGACTGGCATCCTAAGCCAATCAAGGGCGACTGGAATGGCTCGGGCATGCACGCCAACTTCTCCTGCGGGGCGATGAGAGATCCTGGTGGTGAAGAGACGCATACCAAGATATGTGAAGAGTTTGGAAAAAACATTGGAGAACACATCGAAGTTTATGGGGCTGACAATGATCAGCGCCTGACGGGAGCTCATGAAACACAGGCGATTGATAAATTCAGTTACGGGGTTTCTGACCGCGGTGCTTCAATTCGTGTTCCCGTAGCCACTATCCAGGACGGCTGGAAGGGGCGCTTAGAGGATCGACGTCCAGCATCCAATGGAGATCCTTATAAGATTGCTGCAGTGATCATTAAGACCACCAAGAAAGCACTCGCCTAAAATTAAATTAGAGATACTTCAAAGCCGGCAGGAGACTGCCGGCTTTTTTGTATCTGAATAATGATTATCTCTACAGGCGATGGGGATGTTTTTCTGGACAGATAGCTTTCGGATCACTAGGTAGACCGGGTAATGCAGTCAGTAGTCACGCTCGATCTTGAAGGGGTTCTCGTTCCGGAAATCTGGATTGCCTTTGCGGAGAAAACCGGAATTGAAGGTTTGCGCAGAACCACGCGTGAGGAACCTGATTATGATGTTCTCATGCAGTATCGTTTGGATATTCTCCGTGAAAACAACCTGAAACTGGCTGATATCCAGGAGGTGATCGCTTCACTCTCATCACTGACTGGGGCTAAGGATTTCCTGGATGAGTTGCGGGCAAAGACCCAGGTGGTGATTTTATCTGACACTTTTCAACAGTTCGCTGAGCCTTTAATGCGGCAACTCGATTGGCCGACACTCTTTTGCCATCATTTGGAGGTGGAAAATGATGTGATAACCAATTACTGCCTGCGGCAGCCCGATCAGAAGCGCAAGAGTGTGGAGGCCTTTAAGGCGCTGAATTTTCAAGTGATCGCAGCGGGTGATTCCTATAATGATACCACCATGCTTGGTGCTGCTGATCATGGCATTCTCTTTCGGGCGCCGGATAACGTGAAAGAGGAGTTTGGCAACTTCCCGGCAGTTGAGGAGTACGGTGAGTTAATGGAGCTGATTGATCAGTATCTCTAATTCTCTGATCTTGGGATACGGGTGGTCAGATCAGTTACGGCTTGTTTGACATCTTTGCCCTCATAAAGCATGGCATACACTTCATCAATAATGGGTGTGTTGACCTCCAGTTTTCCAGCCAGGGCCTTGGCGGACTTGGCGGTGGGATAGCCCTCGGCGGTGGCTGAAGCTAGAACTTCCTCTAAAGATTCCCCTTTGGCGATTCGCTCGCCAAGCGTTCGGTTGCGGCTTTGTTGTGAGAAGCAGGTCACAGTTAAATCGCCCATCCCGCTGAGGCCATAAAAGGTTGCTGCTTCAGCTCCTGCAGCCGTACCGAGGCGTTTCATCTCATTGAGTCCACGGGTGATCAGTGCGGCCTTGGCGTTGTCGCCCATCTTCAGTCCGTCACATACGCCTGCGGCGATGGCCATCACGTTCTTGAGAGCACCGCCCAGTTCCACGCCGTGTACATCGCTGGCCGTATACATTCTCAATGGGGGACGGTGAAACCAATCCTGCACGGTCTTGGCTGCGTCACCATCGGTGCTGGCGCAAACCAGGCCGGTGGGAATACCACGGGCCACTTCAATTGCCAGTGAAGGGCCTGAGAGGGCAACGATGGAAGCCTCAGAAGTTATCTCCTCCAAAATACCCGCCATAGTGAGCCCGGTCTCGTGTTCGATTCCCTTGGTAACCGATACGGTGATACCTTTAAAGCCGGTGATTTGGGAGGCTACCTCACGGAAGAAGCTTGAGGGCACGGCCAGGATTACTCCTTCAGCCTTGGAAATGGCCCTTTGAATATCCGCTTCCAGCGTCCAGTTGGTGGGCAACTTTATATCGGGCAGATAATCGTCGTTGTTTTTGTTGTAAGCGATTTTGGCAAGTCGCTCAGCCCGGCCCCATAGCGTAATGTCATGCCCGACCTCATGGGCTAGCTTGGCTAGGGCAGTGCCCCAGGCACCGGGTCCGAGAACGGTAATCTTCACGCGGAGCAGGGTACGAGCCGTGGCGTGAGGTTCAAGGTTAGAGCATTCTCAATCTCAAGGGTTTATTATGACATTCTATGTAGAACTAAACACCTACAAGTGTGTTGCGATTTACTTCTATAATAAATTTCTAATCACCCCTTACGGAAAGTCTGTGGGGATGCACAGATAACCCTCCCGCAGTGGATCGGGGATGTGGGAGCTGGGAGGAGGTTGCGGTTATAGCCGTTAATTAACGTATATCTTCCCATGCATTTAACTCCCATTCAGCAATAGATGTGTATCCAGCCGACTTGCATTTTATTTCCGCAGCTTCAACTATCTTCTGATAGCCCCGAATTGTATCGAGCTTAGTCCATGTCAGTGTTTTTTTCTCTACCTTGCCGAGCGGAAGCATCTGAATGATCCCGTAATCAAATGGGCAGTGAGGTGGTGTGACGATCTTACCGAGTGTCCACAAATACTTTAGGTAGACGTTGATAGCTTTTTGCGCGATCCCAATCCTAAACCTGTCCTTACATAAAAATCTTTTGCCCTTAAATTGACGGGATAAAGTGTCTGAAATCTTTTTGATGGTTTTGGTGTGTTCGGCACTGGAAACCTTACGCCTGTATTTCACCCCCGAAGCCTCAAGCAGCTCCGCCAAAGCTTCCCTTAACCTATCACGATTCGGGTTCTTTCCCTCAACACCGGAACGATACACCTTTGCTCTGCCGAAGGCCGCATTGATTGAGTTGGAAATGATGTGCTTATTAATGTAATCCCACTTGAGAGAATCAATACGCTTCATCCTCAAACCCTAACAACCCTGCCCCGCTGATGGCCATATATAACTTGTGCGGGAGCTATGCCGCACTAACATTCGCGCACTATGAAAATTCCGAATCGGGCAGAGGAAGAGGAGAGGGAGTGGTATTTAAACTTTAAAGTATGCCGCTAACAGAGAGCCAACGAGATGCCTTAGCAAGCATGCTCAAGAATATTGATTGGATTCAATTCGAGAAGCTGATTGTTTTTCTGTATGAGCAAGGAGGATATAAAGTCGAATATACAGGAGGAGCTAATCCCGATGGTGGTGTAGATTTAATTGTATATCGAGCTGAGGATGATTTTGGGGTCGTTCAATGCAAGCATTGGAGAAAAGGTAAAGTGGGGATTAAAGACATCCGCGAACTTCGTGGAGCAATGAATGACATGAATACAGAATTAGGGGTTTTTGTTGCTCTAAGTGGATATACACTACCAGCTGAAGAATATGGTCGGGAAAAAGGCATGTTACTCTATGAAGGTATGGATATAGTCATGATGATTGAAGACAATCCGGAGGCTCGGGGCAAAGTTGCAGAATATCTTTTAGAGGAGGGTAAAATTTGTCCCAAATGCAAAAGTGAAATGATAATTAGAACATACAAAACAGGCTCAAAAGTAGGTACTAAATATTGGGGCTGTACTCGTCGTTCTCCCAAATGCGGGCAAAGGTTTCCTATTTCAGATGAAGACCACGTTTACCTTTCAGATAAAGAATCCCCTACATACTCCCCCAAGTCCGTATGGGTTCCTCCGCAAAAGAAGTCATACAAGCCGCGTAAGAACACGAAGAAGAGAAATAATGATATGCTGGATGATATTTTAGACGCAATAGGACTGTGAAGATATGTTTGATGGTGAACTTAAGAGAAAGAGAAGTAACAGTCCTCATTTCTCCCCGTGAAACTCCTTGAGGGCTCTACCGCCCTTGGTCCTGGTGGCATCCTGTACGCCGGGTCATTTGAAAAATGGCTTTATACCATACAGATAGACTTCAAAGGCCGCGCTAAATAGTCCGTTTATTGTAGTTTTCGCTGTTTTTGTGTAATTTTAGCACCTGTGGCGGCCGGTTAATATCAAGATCGTCCTTGAAAGGCGTCATCTGAAGGGTGACCCTCCCGCTTTCACTACAAGTGTCTGGCACAATTAAAGTCGCAGTATTGGGTGTGGGCGCTCTAGGGCAACATCATGCCCGTATCTATTCTGAGCTTCAAAAAGCCGGTAAGATCGAATTTACAGGCCTCTATGACGCCAATCCCGAGCGAGCTAAGGAGATCTCTAAACAACACGATATCCCGGTCCTTTCCTCGCCTGAGGCGGTGCTGAGTTCAGCCGAGGCCCTCAGCATTGTCACACCTACCACCACTCACTTTGAACTGGCCAGTCAGGCTCTCGAAGCCGGTCTTCATGTGCTGGTGGAAAAACCCATGACTGAAGATGCCTCTCAGGCATCAGAACTGGTGCAATTGGCTCAAGACAACAATTGCGTCCTGCAGGTGGGCCATGTGGAACGGTTTAATCCTGTCTTTGATTACCTGCAATCAGTAGCCACCCAGCCGCGCTTCATTGAAACCCACCGCCTTTCTCCCTATCCCAAGCGCAGCATGGATATCGGTGTGGTGCTCGATCTCATGATTCATGATCTGGATATTGTGATGGCCTTTGTGAATTCACCCATCAAGGAGGTGGATGGAGTAGGGGTGGCGGTCCTGAGTGAGACTGAGGATATCGCTAATGCTCGTATTAAATTTGAAAACGGTTGCGTGGCAAACCTAACCGCAAGTCGGGTAAGCCCTGAAAGGATGCGCAAGATTCGTGTTTTCAGTGGCGGCGAATCTACCAGCTATGTTTCCTTGGATTACCAGAAGCAGGAAGGTTACATCTACCGTATCGCAGCCGAAGAATCCGAGAAATCCAGCCTGTGGAAGAAGCTGCTGCATGCCAAGGATACAGCCATTGTCAGTGAGTTTGCCGGCAAGAAAATCGTGCGCGAGCCGGTGCCCATTGAAAAGGACGAACCCTTGAAACTGGAGCTGCAACATTTTATCCAGTGCGTCGCCGAAAAGCAAACCCCCAAGGTGAGTGGGCAGGCCGGTCGTGAGGCGCTGGAGGTGGCACTGGAAATTACTCGGCAGATCCAGCAACTGGAAACTTCATGAGTAAAATCATGTTCATGGTGGGCGAGAGCAGTGGTGATACGCTGGCTGTTGAGCTTTTGGAAGCGATGCGTTCAGAAGGGCAGGAGGTGGAGGCTTTTGGCGCAGGTGGACCCAAGATGAAAAAGGCCGGGGTGGATCTGGCTATTGACCTGACTGAACATGCGGTAATTGGGATATGGGAGGCGATTCGTAATTACCGTAAGTTTAAAGGGTTTTTTGATCAGCTAATGGAGTTGGCTTTGAAGGAAAAGCCCGAGGCTATTATTTGCATCGATAACCCCGGTTTTAATTTGAGGTTTGTGAAGGCTGTTCGCAAGGCAACAGCGGGGGGTGCATGGCAACCAAAGATCATCTATTACGTTAGTCCTCAACTGTGGGCATGGCATTCCTCGCGTGTACGGCAAATCTCGGAAGACGTAGATCTATTACTGAGCATTTTCCCCTTCGAGAAGGAATGGTACGCAAAACGAGCCCCAGGGTTTCCTGTAGAATTTGTCGGTCATCCCTTGTGTGACCGTTACGCCGATTTGGAGTTTCGGGATCCTAAATCCGTTCATCAGCCAAGACGATTACTGCTTCTGCCTGGAAGTCGCACAAAAGAGATCAGTCGACATTTGCCGATAATGGTTCACGCCGTGAAGGGGATAGATGCTGACCCAGTGATTGTATTCCCGGATGAATCCTTGGCGGCTCAAGCACGGTTACTTGTGCCTCAAGTTGCTGATTGGGATATTCAAATTGGCAATTTGGACGAAGCCTTAAAGACGGCTGATGTTGCCATTGCATCCTCAGGCACGGTTACTCTGGAATGCGCCTGGTTTCGAGTGCCTACAGTTGTTCTCTACAGAACCTCGTGGATCACGTATTTGCTGGGTAAGTGTTTCATTAATGTGAAACATATTGCTATGCCTAATGTATTGGCTGAACGAGAAGTGTTTCCCGAGTTTATTCAATCCAATGCTTCGCCGGTAAATCTAATCCGCGAGGCAAACCGTTTTTTCGATGATTCCAATAGGCGGCTTGAGTTGCGGGAGGAATTGGACGTGATTACAGAGTCTCTCGGTGGAAAAGGGGCTTCTATCCGTGCTGCCAGATGCGTCAATCGTTTGCTTCAAGACTAGCTTCAGGTTGACAGGTAGATTCCAGTGAGGCTGAATTGTTTCGTGCGTTTCACGATTATTTTGACTCTTGTTGTTACGGTGGAGTTGTTTGCTGCGTCAAAGCCGCAGCTTTCCACCGCAGAACAGGTACGTAACCACTGGGCGTTCAAGCCAGTCCTAATGCCTTCCATCCCGCCTGTGAAATCAAGCTGGATTGGTAATCAAGTGGATAAATTTGTTTTGAAACGACTTCAGGACCAAGGTTGGAAGCCCTCTGGTCGTGCTGATAGGCGCACGCTTATTCGCCGAGCCACGATGGACCTGATCGGGCTGATGCCCACTTTTGGAGAGGTGCGAAGTTTTGAAGCCGATGACTCACCTGACGCATGGGCTAAGTTGTTAGATCGACTTCTGGCCTCGCCGCATTACGGCGAACGCTGGGGGAGGCATTGGCTCGATGTAGCCCGATATGCTGACAATAAAGGGTATGTTGGGGTGGGTGTCGACAGGCTTTATTCTTATTCCTACACCTATCGCGACTATGTAGTCCGCGCCTTTAACGAGGATCTCCCTTACGATCAGTTCATTATCGAGCAAATTGCGGCCGACTCCTTGGAATTGGGTAAAGACAAAAGAGCGCTTGCTGCAATGGGATTCCTTACTCTGGGCAGGAGATTTCTGAACCGGGAGGATGATATTATTGATGATCGCATCGATGTTGTTACACGCGGGTTAATGGGGTTTACGGTTACCTGCGCCCGTTGTCATGATCATAAATATGATCCCATACCCACGGCCGACTATTATTCGCTCCACGGAGTTTTTGCTAGCAGTGATGAGCCTAAGGATATGCCTTTATTAGGTGAAGATTCCGTGCCTCCACGGCACGGTGAATATCTGAAAGAAAAGGCAAAGCGTGAGAAGGCTATTCAAGATCTAATTCGAGACACTTATCAAAAGGGGTTGGCCAAACTAAGGAGCCGTGCTGGTGAATACATGCTGGCTGTGCACCAAGCAAAAACACAGAAACTCAACCGTGATGGTCTGGATAAATGGCTAACTCAAAAGAAATTAAACGTTGTTGCTTTTGAGAACTGGAAGAGGGCTTTGGCTAAGTGGAAGGTCGAAAAACATCCTGTGTTCCTTGCATGGCATCGACAGGACGGAGAAGGTAATCCGTTGATTGCTCGAAAAGAAAACATGAATTCTCAGGCAGAGGTGTATGGGAAGCTTTTTCAAAAAGTGGACCAGCAATGGGTGGAGCAGCAAAAATCGAACCCTCTGAATCCTGCTTTAAATGACAAACATTTAGAGGCTATTCGTCAGGTGCTTTATAGCAAGGATACGCCAGCAACTGTACCTGAAAAATTGAAGGAGGAGAACAGGAATAGCCTACTCTTCGGCGTTCGTAACCAGATTAAAGGGATGAGATCTAAATTATCCAAGCTTGCCGCAACACATCCAGGGGCTCCGCCACGTGCGCATGTCTTGAAGGACAAGGTGAAACCTGTTGAACCCTATATTTATATCCGCGGCGGAAGAGGCAATCGAGGCCCCAAGGTGGCGCGACAGTTTCTTGAGCATTTGTCAAAAAACCGGAAACCATTCATTAAAGGAAGCGGTAGATTGGAATTAGCGAAGGCGATAGCAGACTCTGACAACCCGTTGACAGCACGTGTCCTTGTAAATCGTGTGTGGGCGCAACATTTTGGGCAAGGACTGGTCAGGACGCCCAGTGACTTTGGTTTACGAGCGCTTCCGCCGTCACATCCCCAGTTATTGGATTATTTGGCGTTTCGTTTTGTTAACGAAGGTTGGTCCATCAAGAAGCTTCATCGTTGGATTATGTCTTCTTCAACCTATCAGCAATCGAGTAATGGGCGAGTTGGTTATCTTGAAATTGATCCATCAAATCGGCTTCTGTGGAAAATGAATCGCCAGAGACTTTCTTTTGAGGCCTTGAGAGATGCTGTGCTTCAGGTAAGCGGGCAGTTGGATTTAACTTTGGGGGGTCGGCCCGTGAGGATCGAGGTGCACCCGACATCAAATCGCCGCACAATTTATGGCTTCATTGATCGCCAAAACCTTCCTCCGTTTTTTCGGGTTTTTGATTTTGCCAATCCTGATACGCATTGTCCGGAGCGATACGAAAATATAGTCCCACAACAGTCATTATATCTTATGAATAGCCCTTTTATTTTAGATCAATCTAAAAAAACATCACAGTTGGTTGCCGAGAACACTGATTTTGAGCAAGCACAGATTAAGGTTCTATATCACAGAATGCTCCAGCGGGATCCCGAGGCAATTGAAATTGTGGACGCATTACGATTTGTTAATGCTTCCCCTGAAGGTGGGCAGAGCAAAGCGTTTAGCCAGCTGGCGCAGATATTGTTTCTCAGTAATGAATTCCGTTACCTCGACTAATTTTCAACGCGATATAGATGGGTTTTGGTGCGCAGGATAAACGCATTTTTGTAGACTGCCGGGCTAGCCATGAAGCCAGATTCAAGATTGTTTTCAGCGACCTTTTTGAAGCCCTTGGGAGATGCGGTAAATACAGTGCATTTCCCGTTTTCGTTAAATGCATAAACATTCCCTTGGGCAGTAACGGGTGAGGCTGAATAGTTTCCCCCAAGTCGGTCGCTCCAGATTTCTTTGCCTGTTGTGGCTTCAACACAAGTGACCAGTCCTCCTTGATCGTCAATCAAGTATAAATGGTCTTTAATGAGTAGGAGCGAAGGTTTCTCGGGCACTCCACTCCGGGTGAGCCTCCATTTAATGTTATTTTCAGTAATGTCATTCTTTCCCACAGGATCTATTGCGAGCAGTTGGCCTTTGCCAAAGCCGGTCGGGAAATAGCAGAGTCCATGGCCAAACACGGGGCGCGTGCTTGCACTGTGCTGCTTACGTTCGACCACGCGCCATAGCTCGCGTCCGTTAGCAGGCTCATATGCGTAATGGGCCATTGCGCCCGAACTAAGAAGTGTAGGTTTATTATTAAGCTCGATGATATGCGGTGTGCTATAACCTTTCCTCATATCCCCATCACGCTTGGGTTTTCCATTTGGGTCAAGATCCATGAAGTTCACAGATCGAGGGCTTTTCCAAACGGTTTTACCGGTCATTTTATTGAGAGCGAAGACATATTGTACATCTGCACCATCGTGATTATTTATCAATAGGTCTTTCCAGATGATAGGTGATGATCCGGCTCCGCGGAAATGGTCACACTCTAAGTCTCGCCGTTCCCAAATGGTCTTGAATGTTTTAGTGTTGATGCAAATTGTGCCAGGAGACCCCCATGTGAGATAGACGCGATCATTTTCGATCACTGGGGTGGGTGAAGCATAACTGTTGAACTTGTGCGCAAACTGGGGGGATTTCACATCAAAGAGCTTCTCTTGGTATAGTATTTTGCCATTAATTGCATTAATGCAGATAGCTGTAAGAGCTTTACCGTCCGGGGTGGCCGTAGTAAGCCAGATTTGATCCTCCCACAATACCGGAGAAGACCATCCGCGGCCAGGTATGGCGATCTTCCATTTTATGTTTTCAGTTTCACTCCAGATGGTTGGTAGTTGAGCTTTTGAATGACCTGTGCCCTCCGGGCCTCTGAATTGGTTCCAGTGAGCTGCTTGAGCTGAGAGCGACCATAAGATGAGTGCTAGAAGATAGGGCATGGCTGTGAGTTTCTGAAGACACTGGATACTCTGCAACCCTTAATTCCTTGACCGATATAATTTTGGAACCGAATACTTGGATTGAAGGTTTAGGTATGCCCGTCAAAAAAAATTCTAAGGGCCAAAAAACTGATATTCCGCGCAAAACGGTTTATCGGTTGTCTATATATTCACGTTGCTTGCAACGCCTTCTGGAAAATGGAATAAAGACAGTGTCCAGTGAAGCTTTGGCGGGTGCTGCTGGAGTGAAATCCCCACAACTTCGAAAGGATCTCACTTATTTTGGTCAGTTTGGTACTCGCGGCCTTGGGTATGATGTGGAGCAGTTGATTCAGATGATTTCTGATCTGCTAGGAACAAACCATTTACAGCCAGTGGTCCTGGTGGGTGTGGGCAATCTGGGTAGAGCGCTTTTGTCTTACCGGGGGTTTGCCAAAGAGGGATTTGGAATTGTGGCGGCATTTGATCTCGTTTCCGAACGGCAGAATGATAAGCGGGTGACTCAACCTGTATATCCAATGGAAAAGTTAAAAGATTTTGTTTCCCAAAACACTGTCCGCATGGCGATTTTGTGTGTGCCGCCTGAGGAGGCGCAAACGGTTGTCAATGATCTGGTTGAAGCTGGGGTAACTGGTGTGATGAATTTTGCACCTACTGTATTGCAGGTGCCTGATGAGGTGGCGGTGAACAACGTTAATCTTGCTATAGAACTTGAAAATCTAAGTTATTTTGTCGGTCATTGAGGTTTGATGTGAGCAAAGCTTCTGAAGATAATTTGGGCGTATCGCAAAACACAGATAGTTTTAAATATCTAGGGTATACGAGGCGTGATTTTTTAACCCGTTCGGGTATGGGGTTGGGTGCTTTGGGGTTGGGTTCGATGCTGTTCGGTGCCTCACATAACCCGCTTTTACCAAAAGCTCCACATTACAGACCGAAAGCCAAGAGGCTGATTCATCTATTCATGAATGGCGGGCCATCGCATGTGGACACTTTTGACCCTAAACCTTCTTTGCAGAAGTACGCGGGTAAAATGTTACCTATCCCGAATTTGCCTACAGAAAGAAAAACCGGAGCGGCTTTTGCATGTCCTTTCAAGTTTTCGCAGCATGGTCAGAGTGGCCTGCCGGTCAGTGAGATTTTTCCGCATACAGCTAAACACATGGATGACATATGCGTTTTACGCTCTATGCGTGCGGATGTTCCTAATCATGAACCCTCATTGATGCTGATGAACTGCGGTGAGTCTATACAGGTGAGACCGAGTATGGGCTCATGGTTGACATACGGCCTAGGAACAGAGAATCAGAACCTCCCGGGTTTTATTGCTATGTGCCCCGGGTACCCAATACAGGAATCACAGAACTGGCAATGTGGGTTTTTGCCGGGTTCTTTTCAAGGAACCTACATTGATACGAGAAAGAAGAAGGTAGAGGACTTGATTCAGCACATTCGCAATCCGAACATGTCGCTTGCTCAGCAAAGGAGACAACTGGATCTTTTGCGTAAAATTAATGAGCGTCACGCAAAGGCCCGTCAAAACGAATCTCAGCTCGAGGCAAGGATTCATTCCTTTGAGCTTGCCTACCGAATGCAGATGGAGGCGACTGATGCCTTTGACATCACTCGTGAACCTGAATACGTGCGCAAGCAATATGGCAATACCACACAGGCTCGACAGATACTCATCGCTCGCCGACTGATAGAAAGGGGGGTGCGCTATGTGCAGGTATGGCATGGAGAAAGTCAGCCGTGGGATAATCATGACGATATTGAGAGCGGGCATCGTTCATTGGCCAAACAATGCGATCAGGCAATTGGGGCTCTATTGACTGATCTTAAACAAAGAGGGCTGCTGGAAGATACGATTGTCATGTGGGGAGGTGAATTTGGGCGAACGCCGACGGTTGAATTGCCAAAGCCAGGGTCCAATGCCGGGAAAATTAATGGACGCGACCATAATCATCATGGCTTTAGTATGTGGCTGGCTGGAGGTGGAGTGCGGGGAGGAATGGCTTATGGGGCGACAGATGAATTCGGGTTTAAGGCCGTTGACAACGTGATGCATGTACATGATCTTCACGCGACTTTGTTGCACCTCTTTGGGTTTGACCATGAGAAGCTCACTTTCCGTCATGCTGGCCGGGATTTCAGGCTGACCGACGTTCACGGTAATGTGGTGAAGGATATTTTAATCTAATGGAAACAGTTGAATTAACACGTGATTGTGAAGCGGTTCAGATACCCGGAGGGGATACGGTCACCCTCGGTTCTGGCACTCCTGTGGATATTACCCATGCCTTGGGCGGCACCTACACCATTCGTGCCGGGTCCGGATTATTTCGGATTAATCCGGGTGATGCGGATGCGTTGGGAAAAGAGATCGTGCAGTCACCTGAAGGGCAGGGAGGGGACGTGTCCACCGAACGCGTTCTCGAGGCCTTGAAAAATGTTTATGATCCTGAGATTCCTGTGAACATTGTGGATTTGGGATTAGTGTATGATACAGCAGTTGAACCGACTGATGATGGTGCCAAGGTGGCTGTAAAGATGACCTTAACTGCCCAAGGCTGTGGAATGGGGCCTAGTATTGCTGCTGATGCACAAAACAAGATTTTAGCCTTGGGTGGCGTTGAAGAAGCCGATGTAGAAATTGTTTGGGACCCGCCTTGGCATCAAAGCATGATTTCTGAAGAAGGCCGCAAAACACTTGGGATAGAGTGATTTAACAGTTGAAATTGGGTCTGTTTTTTAATTTATTAAGGGCGAAACCTCAGCCTTTATAAAAAGATTTATGAAAACCAAACTAATCTTATGTTTTGCATTATTAACCGCTGTCCTTATTGGCGTAAGTTGCGAAGAAGCCTCTGCCCAATCCGAAAAGGATGGGTATAACAAACTGGCAGATAAGAACTCCAAAGAGTTTTACGTAGACCACCACGACGACAAGGACCGGCATCGCGACGACAAGGACCGGCATCGCGACGACAAGGACCGGCAACACGAAGACAAGGACCGGCAGCACGAATACAAGGAGCGCCAAAAGGAAGGGTAGGACCGCC
>CAZHJW010000053.1:13039-14344 GCA_964533265.1 uncultured Pedosphaera sp. | reverse complement strand
GCTGAACCGGGTAATGCCGGCCTCAGTGATTTTGGTAAAACCGTCATCAAGGAAATGAACCGGATTGGGGTTATTGCTGATTGTGCCCATTCAGGCTGGCAGACCAGTTTTGAAGCCGCAAAAATTTCAGCCAAGCCGGTATTGGCCAGCCATAGTTGCGCAGCCGATTTGCATAAACATATTCGTGGGAAGCCCGATAAGGTGCTTAAAGCCATTGCCGATACCGGAGGCCTCACCGGCATTGCCTGTATCCCCAGTTTTCTTGGGAACCCCGGCAACATCGATGCGTTCCTTAACCACATAGATCATGTGGTGAAGACTACCAATATCAACCATGTGGGAATTGGCACCGACACAACCTACATGTCGCGCAACCAGGGAAAGGAAGCAGCCAAGATTCCCAAGCTGCCCCGTTCCCGGACTGCTTGGCGTTATTTTTGGCCCGCGGGAAGTTTGAGGCCCCAGCCACAGGCGCGTTTAAGTATCGCGTGGACCAACTGGCCCTTATTTACCGTGGGGTTGGTACAGCGCGGTTATAAGGATGAGGAGATCCGCAAAATTATTGGCGGCAACATGATGCGCGTTTGCCGGCAGAGTCTTGCCTAGGATTGATTGGCGGTGGCTGAATTGTTCTGCAAGCTGATTTTTGTGGCCTGGAGCAACACCAGTTTTCGTTCCACCTTTGATATCATCGTATCCAGGTCATGGGCCTGATTGCCGGCTGCGACCGCCAATGCAGTGCCCCCGGGGCTACCGGCCATGGTGAGCCACCAGCCTGTGTCCTCGTGTTGGTGTTTTTCTGTAGATGCTTCTTCCAGCTGAGGCAAAATGGCTTCAAGTTCTTCAATCTGCGCATCGATTTGCTCAAGGGAAAGGGCCATGGGCGGTAATTTAGGTTTTTGAGCGCTTTAGGAGAAGTCTTTTTACTATGACCAGAAGGATTCATAACCAATGACGACGGGTGATTGCCCCATGAAATTGAGGTTTTTCTGTGAAAAACCTGTGAATACTGCGCCTTGACTGTAATAGTTATAAAGGCGTAATCTATAAAGCGCAATGAGAGCTTGTTTGGCTACCCTTTTTATTAGTGCCCTGAGTCTCGCTGCCCAGTTTACAATGGGTGGGTTGAGTACTTCTATGGGGATTATGGGGACGCTCCAGGGCATGGGCACAACCGCGGTTGTGACAGGAAATAGCGCGGTGAATAAATTGCCTGGAATGACAACGAACTCCGGCCAGTCCGGGGGTGGCATGGCAGGCGTGGGTGGTGGTGTTCAAATTAATCCCCAGACAGGTTTGCCGGTT
>CAZHJW010000053.1:0-12939 GCA_964533265.1 uncultured Pedosphaera sp. | reverse complement strand
CATGGCAGGCGTGGGTGGTGGTGTTCAAATTAATCCCCAGACAGGTTTGCCGGTTGCGAACGGTTCCACGACTGGCGGTATGGGAGGTATGGGCGGCATGGGCGGAGGTTATGGATTGCCCGGCATGGGAAGTGTCCAGGTTAATCCCCAGACAGGTTTGCCAGTTACAAACGGTTCCACGAACGGCGGTATGGGCGGTATGTCAGGCGTGAGTGGTGGTGTTCAAATCAATCCCCTGACAGGTTTGCCGGTTACGAACGGTACCCCAACAAATAATTCTAAACCAGGCGGCGGCACTCAAGGTGGTTCTGGCGGTGGGTTGCCTGGTGGCGGCACCACAAACACTTCTAAACCGGGAAATGGTGTAGTTACCGGTGGTGGAATGGGTGGAATGGGTGGAATGGGTGGAATGGGTGGAATGGGTGGTGGCTTCGCGGTTAATCCTGTCACCGGTTTGCCCCTGGGGCCTGGTGGGGCAAGGCCTTCCCTGACACGACCTACGGTAGGCCCGGTTGCAACACCTGTTTCGGTTGCCAATGCTGCGAGCGGAAAGAGATTTGGCCCGGTAATGCGAATGGTAAGCATGACGGGATTCAGAGGCTTCAGCGTTAATTCCAGGCCAAAGACCACCCCCTCAATTAATAGCTCGAAAGGGTTGAGCCTAAATAGGAATCCGGTAGCCACCCGGACAGTCCCTAATGTAAAGTCGCGTTCTGTAAGACCAACAGTCGTCAGGGGCGGTATAAGTTCTTCGGCTGGTCGTGCGGGTCGGATGTCTGTCCGGATGCGTCGCACTCCGGGTAGATAAGGCTAATTTATTGGGTTCAAGATTTCCCATCGTGGAATCTTTTTTAGGGCTGTTTACTTGATCAGAACAGAATGGATGCAAATAAATATATCACCACTATTTTGGTAATAATTTCTACTTATGGGGTTGATCTTAGAGCTGGCGGCGGCGGCAATTTACCCAATGGTGGTAACCCCGCGGTTAATCCTGTCACCGGGTTGCCGACCGGGGGGGCTGGAGGAGGAGGCATGGGAATAGATCCCGTGACAGGTTTGCCGCTCGGGATTGGGCGGCCCTCGGGTCTCCCGCCCTTTTCGTTTTCTTACCCTGGCTTAGGTGGTAGTGGTGGTACAGGTAAAAGATTTGGACCTGTACTTCGAATGGTTAGCCCAAGCAGAAATAGAGGTTATAGAATTACTTCCAGGCCTACTGTTTACAATATTAACCCCACTACAGGCTTGCCAGTCGCTTCGGGTTCTCAGTCTTCAGGTATGGCCGCAAGGCGTATTTTCTTTAATAGACGTACAGGCTCCACGCCGACACGTTCTGCAAGGCTGGGAAGTATCAGGGGCTCAAGCGGCTCCAAGTTGACCCAATCTAATCGTTTGTTCATACGTGGAAAGAGAACCTCGAGGTAGAGGGTTATTTGTAAAGGGGCAGTATTTTTTGTTCAGAGCAATGGACTGTTTTTTTGTGTTGCCAATATTAGTGCGGGAGATCTGCCGGGCGAAAGTGCACTATGAAGTGGGGTGAATGCCTCAAGGTATGAAAAAACTCCCCATGTTTGAATTTGGAGAAGACCAATTCAGCACATATTAATCCGAATATTATGCACCCGACTAATGTAAGGTCACGTTTTTTGACGTTCTGTCTGTGCCACCATGTAGTGAAGGTGGGCGGCAAATTTGTTTCCAGGAATTTCTGAGTTTGCTCCAAAGGCTCTGCCAGAATTGATTCCATCTCAGGAATCACCTCGGGTGGTGGTGGGGGTGAAGGAGGCGGTTCTGCACCAGGGTGGAATAATCTGGCCAGCTCTTTGGCGGAGGAGGGTCTTTTTTCTGACTCTTTTTCGAGGCATTGCATGATGGCAGCTTCAACATGAGAAGGCACATCATTGGTTAGTTCAAAATCTAGCAGCCGCTGGGAAAGTTTTTCTGGGGAAGCTTCCTGAACTTGCTGGTATATATCTCCTGTATAGAAAGGGGGGCGTATGGTTAACAAGTCATAGAGGGTGGCACCCAGTGCATAAATATCGTCAGTGGGATGGGGGAGGATGCCTCGCATTTGTTGCGGGCTCATATAGACCATTGTTCCACTGGAGTCTCCTTCCACTAAAGCTTGGGAATTTTTATCAGAGACACTGGCGGCAATGCCAAAGTCAGCGAGTTTTAGGCTCCCATCACGGGTGATCATGATGTTGGCAGGTTTTAAGTCCCTGTGAATTATCTGTTGTTCATGGGCATATTGTAATGCCTCGCACATCTGGACAATCAGTCCTTCCAATCGCTCCCAACTGAAACGACCTTCTTTTTGTTGGTTGCGAAGGGACCCTAGGTCTGATCCGTCGACAACTTCCATGGTGATGAAGGGCAATTCATCAGTTAGTTTAACATAGTCATGTATGCGAATAATGTGCGGGTGTGACAGGAGTCTCGCTTTCTGGACTTCACCAATTAAATCATTGAGTGCTACTGGGTCGTTGGCCAGTTCTGGAGGTAGCCGTTTTACTGCAACCGATTGCTTAAGATGTTCATCGTGAGCCAGCCAGACCACCCCCCCTCCGCCTCTTCCAAGTTCCTGTTTCAGTGTATAACGACCGCCCCCTATCATGTCGCCGGGAATATGCAATCGAGGGGTGCCGACTTGTTCCGATTGATTCTGAATTGTAAGAAATAGATCGCCCAATAAGACGGCTTGATTGACTTCAAATATGGTGGGTCCTTGAATGGCGGTGCCGTTGATATATGTTCCGTGTGAACTTCCGACATCTTCCACTACCAATTGTTCCGGGGTAACGGTTAATTTCGCGTGTCGGCGAGAAACATAGTCGCTTTCTGCTTGGATGGAGTTCTCAGAGGATCTGCCAACACTGTACTCTCCGGAGTCAAGGGGGTATTGTGCGATGACTTCACCGCTTTGACGCTGAAGGATGAGGCGTGTTGTCTCTGGATTCATGTCTTTCTGACGGGGCTAATGTATCCAAAAGAGCAGGGAGCTCAAGTCGATATTGGATGATTGTTGACGAGGGGGCGTGACACTCGTCAAGCTGTAGACAGATGCTGGAAATTGAGATTAAACGTGATGGGCAAGTCCAGAATATCGTTCTAGATAGGGATGAGGTGTTTATAGGTAGACGCAATGAGAAACGTGAAGTACATCTTGACTTAACCCCTGATGAATCTGTTTCACGTGTTCATGCGCGCGTATGGACAGTGCAAGGCGTTGTCTACATTGAAGATCTTGGGAGTAGAGCAGGCACGTGTGTGGCCGGGGCAAGAATTGAAGGGTCAATAGAGTTGGGGCCCACTTCTGAAGTGGAAATTGGTGAAACCTGCCTTTTTTTTCATTGTCCTCGTACTGAAAACCGGCGTGGTGGTGCGCCGATAAACCGCGCTTCTCCCGGGGCTGCGATCCAGGGAACAGCAAAGGTGCATCCAACTGAATCTGGACCTTCAAAATCTCACAAGTCTGATGATGAAACGATGTCGAATAGCGGAATATATGTGGATATGACCCTGATGGGAAATGTGAGTCAGTCGGTTTTCGATTTGGAAGAAATTTTCATTGGTCGTAAAAATGAGGATCAGGATATTCATGTTGACTTGAGCGGAGATTTAAAAGTTTCCAGAGTTCATGCCCGCGTATGGCGAACACGGGAAATTTGCTGGGTGGAAGATTTGAAAAGCACTCATGGAACTCTTGTAAATGGGGAAACATTGAATGGAGCACGTGTGATTAAGCCCGAGGATATTGTGCAGATTGGTGATGTGTTAATGCAGTTTCAATTCAAAAATGAAGGTGGTGCTCGACGAGTCAAGGCCGGAGAAGTATCAGATAATTCTTCGAAGGATCAAAACAGCGAAAACGCATTTGAAGCATTGGATTCTTATCCCGTATATAAAGAGGAAAGTTACAGGTACCATCCTCAGGGACATCGCAAAAAATCGGATTTAGAATCCATATTCCAGAGCCGGAAAAGCCCTATGGGGCGTATTCGTTCAGTATGCGAGATGAGTCTTTCAGATCCTTTTGTTAAAGGACCCGATTCTAAAGATTTTTTGGATGCACTACCTGACATTATTTTGAGATTGAATGGTCAACCCGATTCAAAAACGATGTCAGAGTGGATTGTTCAATCTGTGTCTAGTTGGGTTAAAGGTGCAGATAGGGCATCTGTGTTTGCCGTCGATAAATCTATCGGTAGAGTCAAGTTGCTGGCGCATAGGCCCGCTTTAAAACCAATTCTGAGTGATACTTTGACTCATCGCGCCTGGGAAGAGGGTTTGGCTTTTTCTTGGCAGCAGGTTGGAAAGGAAGAGAGCGTCAGGCGTCTTTCTATGTTTGCAGGTATTTATGTGCCGATGATGGTTTTGGACGAAGAGGTTGGTATGTTATGTATTGAAAGTACAACTGAGGGTGCCAGTTTTTCTTCGGAACAGTTGGCGGTTATGGTGGTTATTGCGCGAGCGATGGCCTTGCCGTTACTATACCGTATCCAAAGGGAGTCCGCCTAATTCTCTGAGTTGCCGGGCTCAACCGCGTCAGGATCCAACCCATTACGAATTGCTTGCATTCGTTTGATTTCACGTTCGCGGCGACGTTCGTAGTAGCGACGTCTTTCGAGTGCAGTCAAAAATCCTCGGGCCATACGTTGACCTGCCTCAATTTGTTCCCTGTTAAGGTATTGCGCTAGATGGTCTCTTGCTCCTGCTGAATTAGGTAGGCCTTGCGCCGAGGCGAGAATATAATATTTGTAAGACGTTACTAAATCTTTCCGGGTTCCCAACCCTCCTTGTAGGGCAATTGCTACGTTGAATTGAGATTCAGGTAATCCGTCATTGGCTGCCTTGTTAAACCATTTGAATGCCGTTTGATGATCTAAGGGGACTCCAAGTCCAAGTGTATATAACACGGCCAAATTATGTTGTTGCCGGGTATTTCCACTCTCTGCTTCCTGACGAATGGCTTTGGCTTCTCTCGCAAACACTCGAATAGCCTCTTGCATCATTTCCGGAGTGACTATTTCTTTTATTTGGGGTTGAGGGATGTTGGTTGATACAGGTACGGTCCCGGGAATGGGGACGCCTCCTCCAATTGGTACTCCAGTAGCAGGATTGATTGGCGGTGCGCCAGGAATTCCCGTGCCTGGCACTCCTCCGGGAACTGCATTGGTTAAAGCACCCCCGGGGTTGACGGGGATAGTGCCTGCACCCCCCGGGATTCCCCCGGGAATCATTGTCGAGGGTGGGTTTGCGCCCGTTCCGGGCACTGCATTAGTTGTGACACCTGGAACAGCCGGGGCTGGCACACCTGCTACAGCTTGACTAAAGTTCGAGGTCAGGAGGCATAGAAGCGAAACCCCCATTGCAGATGTTCGTTTCGTGAAACGCATACTCATTAGTTTGAATTCACCACCTTCAATGTGACAATAAACCACATTTCAGCTGTTTTTCAAGTTTAAACAGGTTCAGAGATCGTTGCTATAGCCACAGAGAATGCGTATTAGTCCACAGAATCTGTAATTACGTCATAGATATCCGTGCTTAATAAATTCTCAGAATGAAGGCCATTATCTTTCCTTGTAATCAGCACCGGCCAATCAGCACGGTTTTGTGGACGGCAACCATGCGAGCCTTTGACGAGTGCTGCGTTGAGCGGGACTACGTCCATCAACATCCGGAATCCAAGTTTTTTTTGCAGAAGACGAGCGGCAATCCGAAGTTTTGGGAAAAGAATTTGCGGGTCTAGGAAAAGCTCCACTGGATCGTAGCCGGGCTTGCGGTGGATATCCACTGTGCGCGCGAAGTCAGGAGCATACTCTTCTTCTAACCAGTAATAGTATGTGAACCACGCGTTTTCATTTGAAACGGCAATTAGGTCGCCAGAACGATGATGGTTAACACCCAGTTCTGTCATCGCTTCAGTATTAAGGACCTCATGAACTCCATCGACAGCTTCAATAGCTTGCTTTACTTCAGGCAGAATGGATTTATTGTTAACATATATATGGGCAATTTGATGGTCTGCCACGGCAAAGGCCTGACTCGCGCCGGGGTCAAGGAGTTCTAGGCCAAGTTCTTCTTTCACGGTGAGCCAACCTGCCTCACGGAGGATGCGATTGAGATGGATTGTTTTATTTACTTCGGTGATGCCGTATTCAGAAAGCAGTATTGGTTGCACGCCTCGGTTGTCATAGAAGGTGATTAGATCACGAATGATGTCATCGACCAATCTGAGGTCTGTTGCGATTAAAGGATCATTTGGCCCTAAGCGTTGTAGGTTGTAATCAAGATGTGGGAGATAGACTGTTGATAGTGTAGGAGAGTGCTTGTTCTCGAGCCAGATTGCCGAATTAGCTATCCACCGACTTACGCTTTCAGCTGGACCTTGCGGTGTTTCAACGCCTGCTGCCGGGCCCCAAAACCCAGGGAAAGGAAATTCTCCTAAATCTTTTTTTATATTATTCCGGATGTTGGAAGGGTGCGTATAGATATCAAACACTTTGCGCCCGTCAGCTGGGTACATTGGTCGAGGCGTTATGCTCCAGTTCGTGCCCGAATACATGTTATACCACCAGAATACTTTTGCACATGTGAAGTCGTTATGACGTTTACGTAATGTTTCCCAAACCTTTGGAGCTTGTACAAGTTGGTTTGGCTGTTTCCAAAATTGAATTTCAGCCAGATCACGGTTGTACCAACCATTTCCAACAATGCCGTGGTCCGTCGCGGTTTTGCCTGTGAGATAATTAGATTGTGCGGTGCAGGTTACCGCTGGGAATGCAGGCTCAATGCATCTTTGCTTTCCAGAAGAACGGAAGTCTTGAGTGAAGGGCATATCCGGCCCGATATGCCTGTCGCATAAGCCTACCACGTTGATCAAAGCGACGCGGTTCATGCTGCGTTATCCTCTATGCAGGAACGACCTTTGAGTCACTTTTGTTCCTAGTCAGGTCTTGCAGTTCGTGAATTGCGTTTAATACCTTTGGCAGATTCATTTCATTCACTTCAAAACCCTGGCCAATTGACTTTAACAATGTGATCGTCAAGCAACCTCCGAGGTGCTCGCGGAATTCTTCAAGCCCTTCTATCACCACCAACTTCCCTTCGGTGTCAGTGTGTAGCAGGTCGTTGCTCCATAAGTTGAACCCGAGTCTGACGAGTAGACGGATAATCCGGTCGCAATCCGTTGCAGGTAAATACCCCATCTCTCGGGCATAGATGCAATCCAAGGCAATTCCAATTGCTACGGCCTCACCATGGCGAAGCCGATATTCAGATATTTGCTCCAATTTATGTGCTGCCCAGTGGCCGAAATCTAAAGGGCGTGCCGACCCCGTTTCAAAAGGATCTCCGCTCGCAGCAATATGGTTCATATGCAATTCGGCGCACCGATAGATAAGTCTTTGCATCGCTGCGGCCTCAAAGTGGGCCAGTCCATCAGCATCTTCTTCAATCTGAACGAAGAAGTTTTCATCACGTATGCATGCGACTTTTACTGCCTCCACATAGCCATTGCGTTTGTCGCGTGCTGAAAGAGTGGAGAGCAGTTGGAAATCGTTAATTACCGCAAAAGGTGGTGCAAAAGTTCCAATAAAATTCTTTTTTCCAAAAGCGTTAATCCCGTTTTTCACCCCTACACCAGAGTCGTCTTGGCTGAGCGTGGTCGTGGGAATGCGAATGTGCCGGATGCCACGGTGTGCGGTGGACGCAGCCAGTCCTACCATATCTAGAAGGGCCCCTCCCCCGATGCAGATAAGATAGGAGTGACGATCAATATGATATCGATCTACATGCGATTGAACTTCACTGACGTGGAAATACGAATTCTTAGTGCGTTCACCACCCTCCATAACGATTGGTGGGCATACGAGATTTAGTGAGTCACTATGTATTTTGAAATAAGCCTCAATCTCAGAAACAAGAGTTGGCATGGCCGTGGCTAAGGCTTCATCGAGGACAATCAGTGTTTTGCTCGGGCCTCCTGCTTCCTCTTTAACGAGCGTATCCCTCAATATGTGGTTCTCCGTATCGAAGACATTCTTGGTAAAAAGAACCTGATGATGCCAGCTCACCGATATGGTGCGTTCGATCCGGGAGAACATGAAAGGATTAATACCCCAATTCACAAAATATGACAAGGGTGGTCGCTGGCAGTAAGCTTGTTTTTTATGAAGTGTTTGTTATGGTTCGGATGTGGGTCGTGTTTGGATTAAGGTTTGGTTTGGTTTGGCACTCATTGGATGGGTGGGGTGTCAGTCATCCACCAGTCGTGTGGTTCACTCTGGAGAGGGCAAGAGTGAGGCCGTAAAGGCTTATAAAAAACTTCAAGACCTCAATGCTACACAGATTGATGTGACCGGCAAGTTGATCGGGGTGCGCGATAAATTGCTTTCGATGCCTAAAGATTCGCCTCCTACTCGTGAGTTGACTCGTCAGTTGGCAATTTTAAACAAAAGGGCGACCGAGCTTGCTTCTGAAGTGTTTCGGGCAGGTTTGGAATATCAGGCTGCAGTTCAGGCAGAGCAGGAAGCAAAGATGAGCCAAGTTGATGCAAACTCATCTTCCTCTTTGGTGATTGAGCAGGGAGGGCTTAGACTCTACGGTTTTTCTGTTCAGTCCGATGAGGATTCCGGGACACGATCTGTGGTGGGTGAGTTGGAGAATGGGGGCACGAATATGGTGGCAGATGTGACCTTGGTGTTTGACCTGTATGATGAGAAGGGCCAGGCAGTGGGAGCGGTGTCTGACTTTACGGCTTCTGTGCAGATCGGTTCGCGCTGGAGCTATAGGGCTTTAATATTGGATGAAGCTGCTGTGCGTGCAGAATTTAAGAGTTTGGATTGGGACGGGAAGGATCAAGGTAAGCTGCCTCAGCTGCCTGGTGTTGAACCAGCGCCGACTAAGCCGTAATAAAACTGAATTAGCAGGAGAATTCCAGAAGGTACTGCCAAAGTATAAAACAACCCTTGGGGCTAACGGGCAGATGTGCGGATACACGGCTCGGTTCTACTTCAGCTCTGCTTTTATTTCGGTGGTAGTCCCGGTCTTGGGTTTTTTGAAGCCAATCATCAGGACGCTTCGTTTGCGCTTAAAGTGATATTCGCGTTGGACAATCCCTTTGTCGTTGGGAATTTGTAAGACCTCGTAACATTCCCATCCGTCAGATCCTAGTTCCTCCATTCTTGTGATTTCGTACTCGATGCCTTTGAGATCTGTTCCTCTGCGCATGTCCCAAATTTTGTATTCCCAATGATCTACTAGACGGTAATCACGAAGAATACTCCATGCAAGATAGGTGACCAGGAAGAAAACAAGCAGAAGTCTGGTTATGTTTTCAGAAAGTATAAATTCCATTAGGAATGTCATATCTTAAATTGCTGAAAAAATTTCTAGTTTTGCAGGGCGAACCCTAAAAAAAAAACGACAATCAAGTCAATTAATCTCTCCAGACAACCGGTTCGGCAGCTGGAGCGGCTTCGGCCTGTTTTGGCTCCGAAGATATCTTGCTTGAGTTCTGATAGTAGACAACGACCCCGTAATCAGGACTTTTATCTTGTGGGTCAGTGTAATTAATGGGTGAAACACAAATGACATTATCTTTGCCTATTTTACCTAGAAACGAGGAGACGACGTCGTCAAACCGGTTTTGTCCCTGAACGATGCATTCTTTATTTCGGAAAGTTCGGATTGCCAATGGAGATGTAGTTGGTTTCTGGGTTTTTGCAGATTTTTTGTTTTCAAACTCCTCTGCCCATGCAGAGGCCTCATCTGACTTGGACACATAACGGAAAGGGCCGGAAGGGGCAACCTTCTCCTCTTCTTCAGGGTTATCTGTAGTTTCGGCTTCTTCGCTATCTTTCGGGCGGTCGATGATGTCGTTGACTCCACCACCCGTAGCCGCAGGCTGTTGCCTTAGGCCAAGAACCTGTTCCTTCGAGGGGATTTTGATAAAAGAGTTGCAACCCTGAGGGAGAGGGCAGGTGACCATGCCTTCGAAATTAGACCATATTTCCTGAAGTGTATCTTCGTTGATTTCGGCATCAACACCACAATTTGGGCAGTCGAATTGTATCAGCTCTCCGTTTAGTCTGATATTAATGCAGTCCATGACATCTTAACCAAAACTTGACCGTTGACACTACAGTGAAACCTGTTAATTGCGAGAATTAATTTGTCAGTAACCTTGCCCCGCCAGACTGCATTTCCTTTCATTTGTTGCTTTTGTCTAATTTTTATCTTGGCCCTGAATTTTGACCGTCTTAAAACGTTTCTTCCACCGATGGTAATGATTTCCCAATCAGAATGGCAGAGTCTGGATGATGAGGCTTTGTTGGAGTTACGCGTGTCTGAATTGGGGTTGAAGATGGAGGGGAGGGTTGCTGGATGCGTGGACCAGCTCTACGCTGAGCTTAGAGGTAAGGGGCTTTCGTTAATGCCTCGTTGTCACATTGGTGACGAATGGTTCTGTCCCGAGGGTTGCGCAGCTATTTTCATCCCCTTTTATCTGTTTGATGACCGCTTAAGAAAACTTGAGCGAAAAATGCTCATGGAGATTGAAGGAGGAACTCGAGACGAATGCATGAAATTGCTTCGACATGAAGCAGGGCATGCCTACTCTTATGCTTATAAGGTGCAACGTCGTAAAAAATGGCAGAAGCATTTCGGGCTGGCCTCGCAGGCCTATCCGGAAACGTATCGGCCTCGACGTTACAGTAAATCTTTTGTGTTACATCTTGATGATTGGTATGCTCAGATGCATCCCGATGAGGATTGGGCAGAAACTTTTGCAGTATGGCTGACACCAAAATCTAATTGGCAAAATGAATACGCAGGGTGGCCAGCATTAAGAAAACTTGAGTATGTGGATGAATTGATGGGTGCACTTGTTGGTAAAAAGCCTAAGGGGCTGGAGCACTATCGCCCTTCGGTGGAAAGTTCATTGAGGATCAAGCTGAGAACCTATTATCGTCGAAAACAAAAGACATTTGCCGAATCATTTCCGGATTATTACGATGATGATTTACATCAATTGTTTAAATCGTATCCCTCACGCAACGAGTCATCGGCCGGCAGTTTTATAATGCAGAATCGTAAGCAGGTGGTTAACGCGGTAAGTCAATGGACACGCGAGCCAAAGTATAGGGTTAATGAGCTGTTGGAGGAATTTATCGAACGTACTGAAGAGTTGAGCTTGGTCAGTTCGTGTGATCACTCAGAATTGTTGTCTGGCCTCGTTTCCTATACGACTTCATTGGTGATGAACCAACGTTTTACTGGGCGTTACAAACATTCCCGATAATGGTTCGTTTTTCTGAACCAGCACAATTTGTTAATCCGCATCATTTCGCGGGAATTCTTTAGGTTTGCATTTTATGTCATATTTATTGAACGTCCCTTTATTAGGGGAGTTTGTTTTTGTCTATAAGGCCCAGAGTTTTGGTATTGTTCGATGTGGGTGAGCCCACCGGCTTGGATGTCGATTACACGGAGGATTTAAAGTCGCCCAATTGGAAAACTGAGCGTCATGTGTTGAGCGCATTGCGAGAGCTTGATTATCCGTTTGCGATGTTGGGAGTGCATGATGACACGCAGCTGATTCGTGAGATGATCGAACGCTATCAACCGGACGTGATATTCAATATGGTTGAACAATTCGCGAATTCATTGAGCAATGAAAACCGGGTTACTTCCTTTTTGGAGCTACAGGGCGTTCCGATTACCGGGTGCGGGTCCACGGGTATCACTTTGGCCAAAGATAAAATTTTATCAAAAAAAATAGCCAGCTTTCATGGAGTGATGGTTCCTCAATTTATGGTTCACGAACCTGGCAATGTGGTGGGTTTGAATAAAGCGATGGGATTTCCCCTAATTGTTAAGCCGGCTCGTGAGGAAGCAAGTTATGGGATAAGCCTAAAGAGTGTGGTGCACAATGAGGAAGAGCTTGTGGATCGTGTTTGTTTTGTGCATGAAAAGTTCGAACAAGAAGCATTGGTTGAGGAGTTCATCGAAGGACGGGAGGTGTATGTTGGAGTTATTGGGAATGAAAAATTAAAGTGTCTTCCCCCCCGAGAAATGACTTTTGGCAAGAAGGTTCCCATGGAGTCTCGATTTGCCAGTTATTGCGTTAAGTGGGACGAGGATTATCGCCATAGGTGGGGCATTAAGAATAGATTTCTCCCCTCATTAAAGCCACAGGCTCAGGCAAAACTAAATCAAACCTGCAAGGACCTTTACCGGGCCCTTAATCTGAAGGGCTATGCCAGAATGGATCTTCGGCTTAATTCAAATACTGAACCAGTGTTCATTGAGGCAAATCCGAACCCCATGCTAGCAAAGGATGAGGATTTCGCATTGGCTGCACGCAAAGCGGGCATCGATTACCCGAAATTAATAAGCAAAATCATCTCTCTGGCGCTATAATTAGGCTTCATTCATAGTCACATGGGATTTTTAAATAAGCATATGAAGATTTAATAGGGTGCTTTTTGACTGTTAATGGCACATTCTGTGCTGTGAATAAAGTGGTTTGAGGATCATATGAAATGATAAAAGAGGTGATAATTGGCTTTTTTGGAGTATAACAGTGTTTTGAGCATTGTGTGCTACATTGGATGGGCATAAAATCACACATTGATTGGTGCTATGTAACTGCTAGTTAGGAGATTCTGTTGATTAGAAGCCGAATAAACTATGGGTGTGTGGTTGTCCTGACAATGATTGGGATGCATGAGTCGGCTATTTTTGCTCAGTTTAATCAGCAGGGGTTTCAACAAGGGTTCGGTGGACAGCAGGGGTTTCAACAAGGGTTCGGTGGACAGCAGGGATTTCAACAAGGGTTCGGGGGGCAGCAGAGACAGCAGGGATTTGGCGGACAACAGCAAAGACAGCAGCAAAGACAGCAGCAAAGACAGCAGCAAAGACAGCAGCAAA
>CAZHJW010000052.1:11286-14504 GCA_964533265.1 uncultured Pedosphaera sp. | reverse complement strand
AAAACTGGACCACCAGTTTCACCTTTTCACTTACCCCTCCACTATCCTGCTTGGTGATCTTGGAATAATCGTCATAAAACCCCAACAGGCAGAACACAAGCATAGAGAGCAATGTCAGTGTCACCAAAGGATTCCATTGCGCCCACAATAAAGCCGAAAGATCGATGGAGCCAACTATCAGCAAGCCTCCCATGGTTGGAATATTACGCTTACTAATACCATCACTCATACCGCCTTGGGTACGCGCCTTATCCTCATATTCCTGCCTAGCCAAATAATGAAGAAATCGGATTATCCGAGGCCCTAGCCACCAGCAGAAAAAGAGGGCCGTTACCGCCGCTCCAGCACTCCGAAAAGAGGAATACTGGAAGACATTCATCGGCGAGAGCCAATCAGCCCATTGCTCATAACCTTTTCCGGCCAGCCAAGCAGGTAATTGACTTAAATAATAAAACATCTCTCTTATCGCGCCTATATTATCTTAAAAAAGCTCTTCGATCTGTTCTAATTTGCTCGCCCGCGAAGCTTTAAGTAGCACTACATCCCCGGGCATAAGCCAATCTCGAAGCAGTTCGACTGCCTCTTTAGCTCCTGCGACCACCTCCACCTTCTCCAACCCCTTCTTACGTGCCGCCTCTGCGGTAATTTCAGCCCACTGACCTACAGCAACCAAACCTGAAACCGCACCGGAAGCCTTTACCCCAGCTTCACGATGAGCCGATTCGGTGTGTTCACCCAATTCAGCCATGTCCCCCAGTACTGCGTATCGCCTGCCTGCACAAGGCATCTGAGCCAACGTCTCCAACGCCACATTAACTGAATCGGCATTTGCATTGTATGCATCATTCAGCCAGCTAACCCCTCGCCGTTGAGTCCATTGCAATCGCTGTCTTGGCTGGGGGCATTTAGAAAGCCCATCTAGTATAATCTCTCGACTTAACTCCAACTCTGAGGCGGCAGCAATTGCCAATGAGGCATTAGCCGCCTGATGCCTTCCCAAGAGGGGGGTACAATACTCCCCTTTAAATTGGGCCATCGGCGCATCTAGCATAAATCGGGTCCGTCCCTCCTCAATTTGCACCTCACTAATCTGCCAATCATTTCCGGGATCGAATCCCACAGTGACATATGGTGAAGAGCTGCGTTGAGCGATTGATTTAACCCAACCACCGTCTCCATACAGAAAAAGTTTTCCCCTCTCCGGCAACAACTCAGCCAGCATCCCCTCTTCTTTTATGACCCCTTCCAGATCCCCAAAAAACTCCAAATGCTCGCGGCCAATCCCGGTTAGAATACCGTACTGAGGACTCACCATCCTAATCAGAGGGGCCAATTCCCCCGGATGGTTTGTCCCCACCTCCAGTACGGCTAATTCGTGCCGTGAAGTTAAGCGCAACAAGGTAGATGGCACCCCCACATCATTGTTAAAACTCGCCTCGCTGTGGAGGGCGTAAAACTGCTCACGTAAAATAGACACGAGCATTTCCTTGCAGGAAGTTTTACCATTGGATCCGGCCACAGCGAAGACCGGTAGATCAAACTGTTTGCGATGGGCGGTGGCCAGCTGACCGTATGCCTTACGAACATCCTGAACTAATAAAACCGGCAATCCATCCATCATTTCATCTACCACCACAGCCACCGCACCATTTTCGACTGCTTGCGCGGCAAATTTGTTGCCATTAAAATTGTCGCCTCGTAAGGCAATAAACAGATCTCCTGACTCTATCTTTCTCGTGTCTGAACAAACACGCTGAAAGACAACAGAAGGATCCAAGCTTTTCGCTTCGCCGAGACAGGAGTCCATCAAGAATTGTAAGGGCCATCCACTCATTGCCGCTCGAACCCCAAATTGGCTAGCATGATCCGCGTTTGCTCTCGATCATCAAATGGAATTACTGACTCATTTACCTCCTGATAAGTCTCATGCCCTTTACCTGCCACCAGCACCGTATCCCCGGGCTGTGCACTACGCAGAACCTCATCGATAGCACGGGCACGATCCAATTCAATACGCCAACCCTCTTGCTTTACAGACGAACAACCTTCTGCGATTTGCTGAGCAATGATGGAGGGAACTTCATTACGAGGGTTATCCGTTGTAACCGTCACTGCGTCAGCCAATTCACTGGCGACCCTGCCCATTTTTCTCCGTTTACCCGCATCACGATTGCCTCCACACCCAAACACCACCTGTAATTTGGCAGGTGTAATTTCCCGAAGAGCCTCCAATACGTTACTTAAAGCATCATCGGTATGCGCATAGTCAACATAAACTCCAAAAGGTTGATTCTCTTCAATTGCCTCCAAACGGCCCGGCACAGGCCTCGCTTTCGCCAAACTCTCAACACACTGTTCAAGAGATATCCCTGCAGCTTGTTGGACAATCGCGATAGCCATAGCTGAATTTTCCACATTGTGTCGACCAATCAATGGCGTCTGAAATTTAATGCCATCAAAGCGAAAACGTGACCCGGACTGATCCAGTTCGACTGCTTCAATCCTGAGCCCGGCCGATTCTGTTTTCCCCACTGTTGTTACTGCATACTCCTGAGCCAACAGACTTCCATATTTATCGTCTCCATTTACTATCATTCCTCCTTTAGCATGCAATTCAAAGAGACTCCTCTTGGCCTCATAATAATTCTCCATGCTACCATGATAGTCGAGATGATCCTGAGTGAGATTTGTAAAGGCCACAGTATCAAACTTGAGGTCGTGCACACGGTGTTGCAGCAAAGCATGGGAACTCACTTCCATCACACCATAAACACATCCTTCTGTTACCATAGCTGCCAAATATTCATGAATTTCTGGTGATTCAGGTGTGGTCCGCATCGCCGGAACAACGCGAGCCCCCAAGTCATATTCCACAGTCCCAATAAGCCCACAACGATGCCCAGCATGCTGCAAAAGATGCCGAACTAGAAACGATACCGATGTCTTTCCATTGGTTCCAGTAATGCCAATCAATTTCAAGTCATCCGCTGGATTTTCATAAAATCTTGAAGCAAATTCAGCTAATGCCACACGTGTATTATCCACCTCAATTACAGTGCATCGGCCTGACTGCGCTACCGGACGCTCAACTACCACTGCAGATGCGCCGCGCTTAAATGCATCAACAACATACTGATGGCCATCAACTCTGCTCCCAGTTAAAGCAATAAATAGAGATTGAGGTGTTACCTCCCGGGAATCATAAACAATGCGGGTAA
>CAZHJW010000052.1:0-11186 GCA_964533265.1 uncultured Pedosphaera sp. | reverse complement strand
CCCGTCGGCTCATCTAGAGCCACATATATACACAAGGCCGGCCGATCCGCAGGGAAAAACCCCACAAAGGCAGAATAATATTTACCAGGAATATACCCGCCTCGCCCCGCCTTCTGCGCGGTACCCGTTTTACCAGCTACACTATAATACTCAAGAGCAGCTCTACTCGCAGTTCCGCCAGGTTTAACAACAGTCTTCAAAGCTTCAGTTACTTTACGTGCCGTATCTGGTGTAACAACCTGCCTTACTTCCTCCGAATGGTATTTTACTACCACTCGACCTTGCTCATCCTCCAACTGGCGCAACATCATGGGCCGCATGAGTTTTCCTTTATTTGCAATAGCACTGGCCATCATTGCCATTTGAATAGGCGTTGCCGCCACTTCATGTCCCATGGGGACACGTGTGATGGATAATTTGTTCCATCTTGTTAGCGGGTGCACCGTGCCTCTCACCTCCCCGGGAAGACTAATTCGAGTCCTCTCCCCAAACCCAAATTGATGAATATAACGGTGTAATTTTGATGAGCCTAATCGTAAGGCTACCTTAGCCGACCCAATGTTAGAAGATTTGGTGATAATCTCTTTCACGCTCAACCGGTGGTATGGGTGGTGATCACGTAAACGCCTGCCCCCGTAATAAAACGACCCTTGTTCACAGTCAAAAACAGTACTCAAACTTACCTGTCTCTCATTCAATGCTGCAGCCACCGTCACCGCCTTGAAAGTTGAACCCGGTTCAGCAATATCTGTTACAGCCCGGTTGCGACGATGCCCTGCCGGAAAATCACCAGGCCGATTAGGATCAAAGTCCGGTCGGTTTGCCATCGCGATAATTTCACCGGTTGAAGGCCTTACCACAACAGCCGTAACACCCTTGGGACGGTGTTTAATCATAGCCTTATCCAATTCCGTCTCAACAATATACTGAACCCGAGAATCAATTGTGAGCCTAGCGTTCAAACCGTTACGAGCTGCAACATCCTGTTGTCGAAACGAAACGACTTCTCGTCTGCTTGAATCTGTCTCCATTATTCTCCAACCTCGTGTTCCCGTTAGCTTGGAATCCAAAACTGCCTCGATCCCTTCCTTCCCATCGTGATCGGTGCCACCAACAAATCCTAAAACATGTGAAGCCATACGTCGCCCCGGATATACTCTAAGCTGATCTTCCACCTTATCGGCAAAAATTGCCCGCCGAACCCCACGAATCATTTGACGCTGTTTCTTTGAAGAATTTATTCTATCTACCCCTAGATCAACTTCCTTAAGGATAGCAGAGATCTCCTCCCATTTTTTACGCGTTACTTTGCGCTTTAGCACGACATAACGGTTGGTTCGCATGTGACCCTTTGAATCCTTGAACAATTTGGGTTGAAGCTTGGCAAGCAGTAAAGACTCATCTAGTTCTAAGCGTGGAGCCAATGCCCGGGCCAAATGTGGGCCAAATGCCCCTATCAGTGCAGGGTCAGCACAGATGGTTTTTACAAATAGACTGGTGGCCATCAAGTTCCCACCAACGTCTAATATATCTCCTCTGCGAGGTTCGCGAACAATGGTTCTAACCGTATTGCCACGTGCTGTGTTACTCAACTCCCCATGCCGACGGACCTGTAAATCAAACAACCGATACCCAAGAAAGCTGAATGAGATCAACATAATCGCTCCAAAGCAACACAGCCAGCGCTCTGTTCCCCTCCTTAAAACTGAATGCTCTTCCTCCAAGTATCCCTCCAGTGAAAAAAATATTACTATCGACGAGCCGTCCGAACAGGACTAACAGGTTTTTTAGTCGGGTACACAGTTTCAATCGGGCGCAATTCTTGCAACACCACAATCTGCCCAGGCTTGGGAACCACTAAATCTAGATTCAACTCACGTAAACGCGCATCCAGTTCTTGAGGTGACATCAGGTAAGCAAGATTGTCGCCTCGCCGCTTATTTTCACGCTTCAACTCCTCTAAGGTGATCTCATTTTCCTTAATTTGTTGACCCAAGCTGTTAATTTGCTGTTTCTGCCAGACATATCCCAAGCCGAGGCTACAAGTAACCAAACAAATTAGAACCGCCTTGAGGGCTGGCCCAAAACGCACTGTGCTACCTCTTTTTTTTCGATTCATTGATCCTCCTTTACACCTTTTCAAGCACCCGCAACTGTGCACTTCGCGCTCGAGGATTGGCTTTTACTTCATGAACCGACGGTTTGATCGATTTTTTTTTAAACCAACTCATCCGGGGGTCACGATCAATCCTCTGTATTGGGATATCGCATTCCCCTGGCACATCATAATCGCGTGCCTGTTCATTTCCGAAATCCTTTACTATCCGATCCTCCAAAGAATGAAATGTAATAACCGCTAATCTTCCTCCTGGCTTTAGCAATTGATAAGCCATTCTCAGTCCACGATTCAATTCACCCAATTCATCGTTCACCACAATCCGAATAGCCTGAAACACCTTCACTGCCGGATGCTTCTTGAATTTTCCTCGCCGCTTAGCAAGCTTAACCACTTCAGACAATTGTGTAGTGGTCTGCAGTATAGTCGATGCTCGAGTCTCAACGATCAATCGGGCAATCCGGCGCGAATCACGCTCGCCACCATATCTCCATATCGCATCAGCTAAATCCTCCTCAAGCCATTCATTAACCACGTGCGCCGCCGTCAAACTCTGAGTCCGGTCCATCCGCATGTCTAAAGGCCCCTCAGTTTGCAGACTAAATCCACGTTGACCTATGTCTAGTTGCGGCGAGCTAACGCCCAGGTCCAGCAACACCCCATCCAAGGTTTGCGCAGCAACCCAACCCGCTGCACTACTATAGGAACCGTGTTTTATTTTCACACGATCCCCAAATGCTGCCAAACGACTGGACGCCGCCGCAATCGCACTCTGGTCATGATCCATTCCCCACAACTGCCCATCGGGAGAACTTACTCTTAAGATCGACTCCGCATGACCGCCTCCACCCAGGGTACCATCCAGATAGCGTCCTTCACTCTTAGGACAAAGTGCTTCTAGCACCTCATTAACCAACACCGGTTCATGATGGAACTCCACCACTTCATCCATGTATAAAATCTCTCTTCTAAAAGGGTCCGCGTTGGCCAGGGAATTTCACCCCGGCCAACACGTATCCCACCTCCTTGGCGTCTGCCGAAATGGCAGCCCAAAATTCTCTATTCGCCTCCTTTGAAAGGCTACTCCATCAAGCTAAAGGCCGTGCCGGCCATCCCCTGATCATCACTGCGCACCTCCGCATAGCGATCAGGGCTCCAAATCTCAAAGCGATCCAATAATCCAACCATCACCGCTTCTTTCGTAATCCCTGCCAAGCTCGCCATCGCCTCGGGCAGGCAAATCCGTCCAGCTTTATCCAAGGCCACCTGCATACTCTCGCTGCCAATAAAACGCTTGAGCACAACCTTGTTTGGGTCGTCGTTGCTCATCCCGTTGATATCCTCCATCAGCTTGGCCATTTGTTCTGGCGGCAATGCCCGTAAACACGGGCCATGAGCTGATTTCGGCCACACAACCAGCGTAAATTCCACATCGGGCGAAGCGGGTCGCCACTTGGCCGGCACCTGCACGCGACGCTTCCCGTCCACTCCATGATTGTAGAGTGAATTGTAATAAACGGGCGCAATATCGCTTATCTCTCCCATCGTGTACTTGCTGCACATTTAACCCACATTGCGACACAACGCAACACTTTAGTCCTACTCTTTCACACTCGTCAACTTATTTGCGCATTATTCTGAGTCTTTAATCAAAAAACCATGGACTGGTATTTTCACTCTAAAAATGGCTGAATCTCACCCGTGAGCTGTGAAAAACAGGTTAATTCCCTGAAAATTGAAGACTTTTCCTTCGATTTGCCTCCTCAACTCATTGCCCAACACCCTGCCTCAACCCGCGATGGTTCACGCCTTCTGGTGGCAGATCGCTCCACGGGCAAGCGGACACATCACTATTTTAGCGATCTACCCCAGTTTTTGGAGGCAGGTGATGTGTTGGTGATGAATAATTCACGCGTCATCCCCGCCCGATTGCGAGGTCAAAAAATTGGCGGCGAAGCTGCCGTGGAATTACTCCTTACCGAACCGGCGGAAGATCAAACTTGGTGGTCTTTTTTGCGGCCGGGCAAACGACTTCCACAAGGTAGCAGCATTACTTTGTTTGATCGCCACGGCCAAGCCTCCAACATCACAGCAAACATAATAGAGAAAAATCATCAGGGGCATGCTCGTGTTCAGTTCGCTGGCACGAACAACCTGATGAGTGACCTAGAGACCTTGGGGGAAATGCCTTTACCACCCTACATCCACCGAGAACCCTTCGCTCAAGAAGCGAAGGATATTGAGCGTTACCAAACTGTGTACGCCGACCCTATCGGGTCTATAGCCGCCCCGACCGCCGGACTCCATTTTACTGATGCGTTACTCGGCCAACTACGAGAGAAAGGGGTAGAAACCCACATCCTCACCCTGCATGTCGGCCTAGGCACCTTTGCCCCGGTAAAAGTCGATGAACTGAAGAACCATCAAATGCATACAGAACATTTCACACTACCAGCCGCAACCTCCGATGCCATCAACCGCGCAAAAAACGAAGAGCGCCGTGTGATCGCTGTGGGCACAACCACCGTGCGCGTACTTGAAAGCGTAGCTCAATCCTCCTCTACCCTCTTGGAGACAAGCGGAAGTACAAACATTTTTATTTACCCTCCGCGGGCGTTTAATATCGTGGATGCGCTGATTACTAATTTTCACCTTCCTCAATCCACCCTACTCATGTTGGTTAGTGCCTTTGGTGCTCCCGGTAAAACACACGGGCGTGAGTGGATACTGGAAACCTACGCCGAGGCGGTCCGCGAAAATTATCGCTTCTTCAGCTATGGCGATGCAATGCTGATCACATGAACCGGCCTTTTGTGTTCATCAATATGGCGATGAGTGCCGATGGTAAAATCGCCAGCACTAACCGCAAGGTAACCTCCTTAGGCAGTCGCATCGATCATGACAGACTGTTGGAGTTGAGGACAAAGGCCGATGCGATCCTTACCGGAGCAGGCACCCTCAATGCACAACCACACATTACATTAGGCCTAGGGGGGGGGAAACAAAATCCGCCGATGCGTGTAATTGTAAGCGGAGAAGGCCATGTGAACCCAAAGCACAAATTATTCCAAACACCCGGTGCTCCCACAGTGGTACTTGCTTGTGAACGGATTTCACGCAAGCGATTGACTGAATTAGAGGCTACAGCAGATACCGTTTTTGTTTGTGGGACAAATAGTGTGAATTTCAAAAAAGCCTTTAACTTTCTTTACAAGAAATATCAAATCAAACGCATACTCTGTGAGGGAGGGGGGAAGTTGAATGACTCACTCTTTCGAGCTGGGGTTGTGGACGAGGTAAACCTAACCATATGCCCAGTGATTCTGGGAGGAAAAGACGCCCCAACTATTGCTGATGGCATTGGATTCAAGTGCCTCGCTGACGCGGCTAAGTTCGATCTGCACTCTAGAAAAGAGGTGGATAATGAGATGTTTTTAACCTACCGCGCATTAGGTATACCTTAGCGCAGCTCATCAAGGTTCCGTGAGGAGCCTGCCGGTGCGCAAACGCTTGACGGTACCTTTTTAGTTCCTTAGATTCCCTTCTCCTTGAACCAATTGCCTCCGGGCATACTATTGCTATGACAATGAGCGAATCTGCAAATTCTATTGATAAAGGAATGGCAGCGGTGGTGGCCGCAGAAACGAACTTGAGCGATGTCCGCGGAGAGCTCGGCGAGCTTATCTACTGCGGATATAACATCAACGACCTGGCCGAAAACGCAACATTTGAAGAGGTGGTGCACCTGCTCCATCGAGGTCACCTGCCCAGCACTGAGGAACTCGGCAACCTCAAGGCCGAATTTGTTGCCAGCCGCAACCTTCCTGAAGGTTTGATCGATGTACTTAAAGCTCTACCCAAAGACACCTCCCCAATGCACGCGCTTCGCACCGGTGTAAGCGCACTGGGTTGCTTTGATCCGGAGGCAGAAACGAATGACAACCTTGAGGCAGTCCGCAGGAAATCTATTAAACTGATAGCGCAGGTTCCCGTTATCGTAGCCGCTTTTCACAGACTCCGTCAGGACAAAGACATACTAGAATCAGATTCCAATCTAGGAGAAGCCGCTAATTTTATCTGGCTCATTACCGGCAACAAGCCCAGTGAAGACATGGAACGGACGATGGACATCTGTTACATCCTCCATGCCGACCACGGGTTCAACGCCTCCACTTTCAGCGGTCGTGTCACTATCGCCACACTGAGCGATGTCTATAGTGCTGTCACCAGTGCCATCGGCACCCTCAAGGGACCGCTGCACGGCGGGGCCAACGAAGGTGTGATCAAGATGCTTCAGGAGATTGGTGACCTTGAAAAAGTTGATGCCTACGTGGATGACTGTCTTGCCAACAAACGTCGAATCATGGGCATTGGCCACCGTGTTTATCGTGTGCTTGACCCACGTGCTCCACACCTTAAGCGAATGGCTAAAAAGCTCACCAAGGAACTGGGCGAGCCCAAGTGGATACAAATGAGTGAGCGCATTGCTGAATTGATGCTGGAAAAGAAGAATCTCAACGCAAATGTAGATTTCTACTCGGCCACTGTTTACTATTCACTTGATATCCCTACCGACCTTTTTACGCCCATCTTTGCAATTGCCCGTACAGCTGGGTGGACCGCCCACATGATCGAGCACCTCGATGGCAACCGCCTCATCCGCCCACGCGCTCAATACGCTGGCGATGAAGGCAAACCATGGGTCCCCTTGCCCCAACGCTAAAAAATACACAAAATTCCTTGATCGTCCGGAGTCCTTGCCTCAATACAAGGGCTCTCATTTTTTATACATGAACCTACACGAATATCAGGCCAAGGAATTGATGACGCGCCATGGCGTTCAAGTGCCTCCTGGTCATCCGGCCACTTCAATTGACGAAGCAAAGACTGCAATCGAACAGCTATTTAAGGCAGGGCACAAACGTGTCGTAGTCAAAAGTCAAATCCATGCCGGTGGCCGCGGCAAAGGCACTTTCAAGGATGGCTTTGAAGGAGGAGTCCATCTCGCTGACAGTGTTGAAGATGCCACGACCAAGGTGGAGGCGATGTTCGGTAACATACTGGTTACTAAACAAACCGGCGATGAAGGAAAACAAGTCAATCGACTCCTCCTCACATCCGCACAAGAGATCAAGAATGAGTACTACGTAGCTGTACTTCTGGACCGAGCCCAAGGACGGCCAATTATCATGGCTAGTGCCGAAGGCGGCATGAACATCGAAGAAGTTGCGGAACAGTCGCCAGAGAAAATTTTTAAGGAAATCATCGATCCGGACCTAGGCCTACAATCCTATCAAGGTCGAAAAATTGCGATCGCGCTCGGCCTGAATGGCAAACTCATAAACCAGTGTGGACGCCTACTCCAGTGCCTTTATAAAACTTGGGCCAAGTGTGATGCCTCGATGGTAGAAGTAAACCCAATGGCCTTAATTGAAAATGAGGATGGCACTGAATCGGTAGTCGCGCTGGACGCCAAAATGTCCATCGATTCCAACGCCATGTTCCGTCACCCTGACATAGAGGCAATGCGAGATTTTTCCGAGGAGGACACATTGGAAGTCGAGGCGGGCAAGCATGATCTCAACTATATCAAATTGGACGGCAATATTGCCTGCCTTGTAAACGGAGCCGGCCTTGCGATGTCAACCATGGACGCCATCAAGCATTACGGTGGCGAACCGGCTAATTTTCTAGATGTGGGAGGTGGTGCCACTCAGGAACAAGTGAAGGCAGCTTTCCAAATCATCCTGAGCGATCCCGCAGTGGAGGCCATTCTCATCAATATATTTGGAGGCATCATGAACTGCAATACCATTGCCGAAGGCGTTGTTGCTGCCGCCAAAGAAACCGACCTCAAAATACCACTGGTTGTCAGGCTTGAGGGCAATAATGTCGAAGCCGGCCGCAAAACATTAGCTGATTCAGATGTTTCACTTATTACCGCTGAAAGCATGGCCGAAGCAGCCCAAAAATCCGTTGAGGCCGTAAAGTAAATCCCATGTCTATACTCGTTACTCCTGAAACTAAATTCCTCGTTCAAGGCATTACAGGCGGCTTTGGGGGCCGTCATGCCCAACTAAGCCTAGACTATGGCTCACAACTCGTCGCGGGCGTTACCCCTGGTAAAGGCGGCCAAACTTTCGCCGACTCCGTACCTATCTTCGATAGCGTCGTCAAAGCGGTCTCCGAAACGGGAGCCACAGCCAGCGCTATCTTTGTACCCCCACCCTTCGCTGCCGACGCTATTTTTGAAGGCATAGATGCAGGTCTCGATTTGGTTGTAGCCATAACAGAGGGTATCCCCGTCCGAGATATGCTCAGCGTGAAAAAAGTGCTTGATGCGAGTAGCACTAAGCTCATTGGCCCAAACTGTCCTGGTATTGTCACCCCTGGGAAAGGTGAAAATTCCCATGGTGGCTGTAGAATTGGTATTGCCCCGAGCTATATTCATAAAGCCGGTAACATTGGCGTACTATCCCGAAGCGGCACTTTAACCTACGAAGCAGTTTGGCAAATCACCTCCGCTGGAAAGGGGCAATCCACCTGTGTGGGCATTGGAGGCGATCCGGTGCCCGGCATGACCCATCTGGACGTATTGAAAATGTTTAATGACGATCCTGAAACTGAGGGAATTATCATGATCGGTGAAATTGGTGGCACCGCTGAGGAGGAAGCAGCAGCTTGGGCTAAAGACAATTGCAACAAGCCGATCGCCGGCTTTATAGCGGGAGCCACCGCACCTCCCGGTCGTCGCATGGGCCATGCCGGGGCCATTGTAAGCGGAGGCAAGGGCACTGCAGAAGCGAAGAAAGCCGCCTTCCAGGAGGCCGGTATTGGAGTTGCGGAAACACCTTCAGAAATGGCTGACACGCTGCTGAATATGATGTAGGATACTCCCCCAAGGATGGATTGGCTGCACGGCATCCTAAATCTCATTGGACTGCTCTTTTGGATTCTCTGGCGAGCAGGCACAATGCCTCGCCCCAAACCAGCCAACGTAATAACCGGTCCTACTCCACGACAAGGCACTATCTTTAAACATTCTTGGGTTTACCTGATGGCCTTAGTGGTCCTGCTGATATTGCGCGCAATTTTCTATAACCAATTTGGACCTGGGCTTAACTGGATCCCCTCTATGGAACTCCTTAATGAAGCTCCACATTTTCGGAGCGATTTTTTCCCACGCGCACTTGCCTATTCAGTGCTCAGCTATGCAAGATGGCTAAGCTCCTTTTATATTTGTCTGGCACTCCTGATAACCCTAAAACCTGATACAGATACCGCCAAAATGTGGCGATCTTTTTTGCGTTCCCAATTCGGATGGCTTGGCGGCCTTTCTTCCACAGCACTTTGGGTCGCTACATTATTTTTGGCTATCCTCCTGCACATAGTTGAATTCGAATGGATGCACCGTATTGGGGTGCGGACAGGTAGTGACCTTTACTACGAATATGTACCCCTGCTGATTGTTCTGGATTTTCGTGCCGCAGCCTATTTGGTAATAGGCATTCTTACATTGTACATACTGAACTCATTCGTTTATTTCGGAGAAAGAAGTTTCTGGAAGAATGTGGATGCCACCGGAAAACGACTTGTATCACCAATTTGCAGATTTCCGCTAGTCGTTGGCAAGGTAGATCTTGCGCCATTCATAGTGATGGGCGTTGCTTATGGACTTGGCTTTGCTCTCAGGCACGAACAGCTTGCTACTTGGCTAAGATGACTTGAGTTTGGGGAAAAACGCGTGCGCTGTCGCACAGGTGCTTTCGCTAAACTCATCCAAAGAAATACCTTTCACCTCAGAAACCACCTTAGCGATGTGTCGAGTAAAGGCTGGTTCGCAGCGTTTGCCACGATATGGCACAGGAGCCAGAAAGGGACTGTCAGTTTCCAACATCAATTTATCCAAGGGTGTTTCATTAATCGTCTCCCGCACATCTTTCGCATTTTTAAATGTAGCTATACCTGTATAACTAACCAGCGAACCCATATTAATAACGCGCTGCATGCTTGCTACATCGTCCACAAAACAGTGAAACTGCCCAGAAACCCTGCCTGCATACTGTTCAAAGATTGCCAATGTCGATTCTAAGGCTGCCCTTTGGTGGATAACTACATTTAGTTTCTGTTCCACAGCCAATTCCAACTGCTGGCGAAAGATTTTCTCCTGCTTTGTCTTCAAAGCCTCGTCGTCAGCTTCCGATCCGCCTTCATTGCTTGGCAGCCGATAATAATCTAGTCCAGTTTCCCCGACAGCAACAACTTTCGGGTGCACACACAAAGGACGAAGATCCTCTCTCACATCATTCGGAGCGGTCTTAAGATCGTTAGGATGCCACCCCACCACCGCATAGATAGCTCCATACATTTCTGCCAACTGAACTGCACGAAGACTGCTGTCTAAATCGGTGCCGATAGTAACAATTCTTGTTATGCCCGCAGCTTGTGCACGTTCAATCAATGCCGGGATCTCGTCGGCAAAATCCGGAAAAGTCAGGTGCGAGTGGGTGTCATAAAAAATCTCCATCTCCCAGAAGTGTGCACAGGAAATCGATGGCTGACAAACGTTTGCGAACGTTCCAACCTTTACAGTTCGGCCAAACAGGTGCACATTGTTCTAGCGACCTATTCGTCACATGAATTTCCGGATAAATACCCTTTGGCTACTCTCTGCCGCGGTACTCTTTTCATCCATAAGAGTACCGGCATTTGAATTAACCAGCGCCATGTTCCGTGGCCAAGATTTTAAGCAGAGTATTTTCGGAGGAAATAACTATGGTTATATCTTCCCCAAAAACCAGCATTGGGACCCAAAAAAAGCGCCGAGTTATTCACGCGGTTATGCAGAATTTGCCGTACATGATTTCCAACTTACCCCAGCGATGATCTATACGATTAACTATGGATTGGAGAATTTGGTTCGCTCCCACCAGACCGTTTTTCAACGAAAAGTCGGCCCAGATTTCCGTGTCCGTTTCCGGATTTTTGGTAAGTACGAAGACTACGCCAAGTACACGAAGGACAGGTACGATGGTAAAAAAGTCAGCGAAAATCTACTCGGTTTTTTTAG
>CAZHJW010000051.1:13070-14544 GCA_964533265.1 uncultured Pedosphaera sp. | reverse complement strand
TTAGGGCGACCTCCTCATTGAGGTCCGTGTCCAAGGCCAGATACACCACGCCCATACCACCGCGACCAAGCTGCTTGATGATGCGATAACGTCCGCCACCGCGATATTCCTTCACCTCTGTTAGGTTTTCTTGCCCGGCGGCTTCATCCGCCTGATTAATGGTGGCGGCTACCTGTGAAAGCTCCGCCCAAGTTTCCATTGGATCATGCCACGCCAGATCGGTGGGCAACAGTGAGCCTTCGGCCAGCATCTGGTTAATCTGTTCCAGCGTATAGGGCCCGAACTCGGTGCCATTACGATTGATCTTAATTTCCATCAGGAACCGGGTTTCTCGGGCGTTTCCGGTTGAGGCACAGGTTTCGGCTTTGGCATGGGGGGGACTGTCAGCTTGGACCAATGTTCATGGGACAGTGTAGCCAACTGCGGAACCAAGTCGGCCAGAAAAGTGTGGGTTGCCTCTTTAACGCGCTGGAACGATCCATCGGAAGAATCCCCATTAACATAGCTCTTGAAAAGCACGCCGTTAGGCAACACATGAGCAAATGCAAGCATCCCCCCATCCTGTTTACTGCCCGCAAGCCTCACCAGGGTTTTTTGCCACTCGGGATCGATATCCTGCCAGAGGTCAAGCTTCTGCCATTTCTCCAATTCATCTCGAAACACCGGCGAAAGAAATAAGGCCAGGTTCTCCTTGGGCACGCTCAAGCTACCGGCAGTCTGACCTGATAGCCCTGCCCAGCTTCCTGTTCCCGTCATCAGACCCGCAGTAGGTGTTACGCTTGCATTCCGATTGAGCGCAGATACGCAAACAGCATCATCAAATGCAATGGAAAGGACCAAGTAATTCCCTGCCTGGCAAATTGAGGGAATCAAATCGAGTTTATCAACTTCTTCGGGCAAATCCGGCTTTTCATAGACTTTAAGCTGAATATTTTTCCCGTTTATATTCACTTGGCGCTCAGGATTCTGCCATTTAATAAGTTGTTTAGTTAACATTTTATTAAGCAGATCATCCTTCACTCCAAGTACGAGCATAAGCCCGGGTTTTCTCAACTCGGTCCTCGCTGCGTTACTGACACGGAATTTTTCACTACTCAAGGTCACATAAAGGCCCGCTTCCCCGTTCCAGGATTGTTGCAACTGTTCAATGGGCACTTCACTCTTGAGTGTCTGCCAGGCGTCCAGCAGCAGTTTCGAATCGGTCAAGCCATTATTGAGCTCACTCACCCACTTGCTTAAATCTCCAAATCTCACCCGGCCATGAATTGCTAGTATAGTATCTGGGGGCATCAACCGCAGGCCATTGAGGCGTGTTCCATTGTTATCGAGCTCCTTCCACAAGCGACCGGTTGAATTGGTGGGGTGATGCAGCATGGCCGTATGCCGGAAAAGATTGGTTTTCAATGTGGCACTGCTCATGCCATGAGCCTTAACCTCTTCAATACCTCCTGACTTCAGGGCACTTTGAAGTAAA
>CAZHJW010000051.1:6056-12970 GCA_964533265.1 uncultured Pedosphaera sp. | reverse complement strand
CACCCACTTCCATTTGCCTCCACGAGCCTTCGTTTCTTCCCCTGCTGTCTTCAATCCCGGAAGCAACCCTTCGACTTCTTCATCAGGCAATATCGAATTAGTACTCGCAGAAGCAGGGTCACCCGGGATGACAATCTCGGTCATATCACTTAGGGCAGTCCAAGTTTCATAGTCTTCAGACCAGCCCAGATCTGTAGGTTCGAGCATCCCCCCTGCCAACTGGGAATTCACTTCCTCTGGAGTAAAAGGTCCCAATTGCTGACCATCTTTAACGATTAAAATAGCCACTACAGTTAGATGGTACCAGCCTTCGGGGCATTCGATCAATCGTGAATGATGCTAATATTGTCAGGCTAATACGGCCCAGATTGGTATAAAGAATATTGCGGAAAAATCAATCCATCATCAGAATGAGCGAGAAATACCACATCATGATATTTGTGATCAAAATTTTATATAACGGGGATACAAAAACTATTGAGTCTGATAAACAGGAACTTGTTGTCGGACGCAGCACCCCTGCCAAGGAGGTGGATATTGATCTGACACCTGACAAAATGGTTTCCAGAAAACATCTTGTGCTGAAAATGGAATATAATATGGCTACCTCCAAAAATGAAGCATGGCTTCACGATCAAGGTAGCAGCCGAGGAACACTACTGAACGGAATCCCGGTTATCGAGCCAAACAAACTGGAACCAGACGACAAGATAGAAATAGGCGACTCAACCATCAACGTTCGACTGAAAGCGACATCAAAAAAAGATATGAGCTTCCAGGAAAAGGTTTCTGCCCGCAGCGAATCCTTTGGAGAAGCCTCAACAACCGCCTTGCCCAATCCGAAGCCAGGAACCTCTCCTGGCCCAAATCCTGCCAATTCAATCGAAGAAGAGAATGCCGCAATCTCTTCACAGGACGAAGTTGCTCTAGGCGTGTCCGGAATGATCCTTTCGGGCGGCATCATGCACACCGAGTGTGCGGGTTTTGTAGCCTATTCTATAGAGGACCTTGCCGTGGCTGTAAACCGTTATAGCCGTCAGAATAAAATGCACCCCATTAGCTCATCAATTGTACAGGAAGGCAAAGGTTCCAGCGCTTGTTTCCGAAGCATGGTGGTATTCCATGTTCCGAGCACCGACTAACCCAATGCACCTTTGGCTGACTCAATAAAGGTCTGCATTTTTAAAGCATCTTTTTTACCCGGTTCACTTTCAACACCGCTGGAGACATCTACCGCAAAGGGTTCTACTTTCTGAACGGCCTCAGCCACGTTATCCGGTGTAAGCCCTCCTCCCAAAAAAATCGGGCGACATAACTTTTGCGCCTGCACTGCCAAATCCCAGTTGAACGTCTTACCGGTCCCGCCAAGCGCATCTTTAGAATAGGCATCGAGTAAAAATCCGGCAGTTGAGTAATTTTGCATCACTTCCAGTGTTTCCGGTCCCTGAACGCGGAATGCCTTAATTGTCATTATCGGGAACCTTCCACAATCTTCAGGTGTTTCCTCACCGTGAAACTGCAGGATGTTTAAAAGACATTCATTAAGTGCGTGGTTGATAAACACCTCATCTGCATTCACAAAAACCCCCACTCGCATGATGTGAGGCGGCAGAGTTCCAGAGATGGCCTTAGCCTGCTCAATCGTGACAAAGCGGGGGCTTTCTTCATAAAACATGAACCCAATGGCATCGGCGCCGGCATCCACCGCTGCCTGTGCATCGACCTCACTGGTAATGCCGCAAATCTTAACGGTGACACTCACTTATCGGTCCCGTCCCAAGCCAATCTTGCGGCAATACCGAATACTCCGCTCGATATCGCCCTTTTGAAACTGTTGCTGAGCCTTCTTACGATCTACACCTGCAGCGGGTTTAAATGTGGCGATAGACTGGCCGACTCCAGCAAAAGCCTCAAACTTGTCGTAGCCCTTGGGCTTGCCTTTCGGCCAGGCTTTCCAAAAGTTATCCTGCTTTACCTTTAATTCGTGGTTGAAGCCGGAAATCGTCTCAATACAAACAGGCGCTTCAGGGCAAATCTTCCTGTAATAAGCAAAGTACTGTTTCCAATCTACCAACCCATCGCCCATTGCAGTCCAGGCAGCAGTGTAGCCGTTTGCACTTGGCCATGCCATGGTGTCACGTAAACTAGTGGTCAAAACATAAGGTGCCAGGTTTTTGAGATTTTCAAAGGGATCCTCCAGCGTCCACACCGCGTTCCCTGAATCCAGATTTACTCCCACCCAATCTTTTCCGGCCTCTTCCACCAATCGCACTAGTTCCAATGAATGCATATCGCCCGCATGATTTTCCATAGCAATCTTCACACCTGCATCAACCGCGACACTTTTGTTTGCCTTCAGGAATTTCACTGTGTCATCAATCCGTGCATCAATTCCACCTTCAGTCATCCGATCCTTGCGCGAGCCAAGAATCACGCGGAAAGCCGGTGAGCCCAAAGCCTTGGAAAGGCGAACCCCTAGTGCTAGATGTTCGGCCGCTGTGCCCCAATCCTTTTTGAACGTCACTGAGGTGGGACAAATACTCCAGGAACCCACATAGAGCTTAATACCCTTGTCATCAGCATAATTCTTTACTCCTTTAAGGTAGCGGCCGGTAAAACTCTCAAAAGGTCCAAGATCGGTGATAAAGAGAGAATCACAACGCAGCACCTTGGCATAATCAATCAGCTCCTTGGCCTTCCAACCCATTGCCCTCACCGCAAAATTATCGATGCCCAGCCGTAACGGCTCTTCTTCCTTTTTGGCCGCCCAAGCTGGCAAAGCAGTAGTGGCTCCAACCGCAGCCGTAGTGACAATAAACTCGCGTCTTTTCATGGCGTCAAATTGCATGGGCCTATTGGGAAACAGCTTTCGCCCTGAATCAAGACTCTTTCGGTGCGCAGGCTTGTTTTTTTGCCGCAAACCACCTTGACTCTTTGCGTGCCGAGCACCGTAGACCAACTCAATATCCAGTTTCTTTCCTCTTTTGTGCCTCGTCAAGAAGCCACCCACGTGATTTTCGATTTTGATGGTACGCTTTCCTGGATACGCCATGGCTGGCCAGAGGTGATGCAGCGGGTCATGGGGCCACGCTTTCCCTTGGAAGAGAGAGAAACTGAAGAGGATATACGCGAGTATTTGTTCAGGGAAATGTACCGGTTTAATGGCCAACCCACCCCGCTCTTTATGGCGGAGATGGCTAGGGAAATTCAATCGCGCGCGGCTGAAGCTGATCCTGACGAAATGTTTCAAACTTTTCTGGCAGCCCTGAATGAAAGAGCACATGATCGGCACGATAAAATCCGAACCAGAAAATGTCCTCCAGATGACTATATTGTTTACGGGGGGCGTGCATTCATCGAATGCCTGATTGAAGCCGGCCTTAAGGTGATTATCCTTAGCGGCAACCCTCACGATCAGGTCAATGAAGAAGCCGATTTACTGGACATCTCACGCTACTGTGAAGGCCATGTTTATGGGCACACAGACGCGGAGAATTTCTCCAAACAATTAGTCATTGAAAAATTGATGCATGAAGAAGGCTTTTCAGGCGAAAACCTGATTGCCATTGGTGATGGCGCAGCTGAGATTAAGGCCACCAAAGCTTTGAACGGACTCGCGATTGCCATATGCAGTGATGAAGAAGTGAATGGCTCTGGAGTCATTGAAAAAAATAAACTCCCGGTCCTACTGGATGGAGGTGCCGATTGCGTGATCGCAGACTACCGTGAACCGACTACTTTACTCAATCTACTAACGGGCAAATGAAACCCATCGATCTTTCCAAACTCAAAACCTATCCGCTGGCTGAGCGTAAGAGTATGGCCACTATTGAGGAAACCCTCATTGACCCGGCTTCCTCAGCCCCAAGTATTTCCCCGCCCAATCAGGAACATGTTACCCGCTGTGCAGCCGATATCCGGGCTGCACGCGAAGCCGGTTCCAGTGTGATGTATATTTATGGGGCGCATCTCATCAAGAATGGCGCGCATCTACTTCTAGATGAACTCATGAATGGCGGCTGGATCACCCATCTGGCCACCAACGGTGCAGGCGTTATCCATGACTGGGAATGGGCATTTCATGGCAAGTCCACTGAATGTGTGCGCTCCAATGTTGCCACCGGCTCCTTTGGCAGTTGGGAGGAAACCGGCCGGTACCTTCATCTGGCTCTTCTGACTGGAGCGATCAATAACGAAGGCTTTGGACAGAGTGTTGGACGCATGGCAAACGAAGAAAACCTTACCCTACCCTCAATAGCTGAACTGGAAAATCAGTTGCGTGAAGAGCCCGCTCACCCTCTAGCACCTGCACGTGCCGAACTGTTTCAGGCCATGACTCAGCATGAACTCAAAGATGGCCTTCATGAAATCCAGCACCCATGGAAATCTTCCTGCGTACTGGCTAATGCCATTAAACACAACGTCCCCCTAACGGTGCATCCAGGAATCGGTTATGATATCATATCCAATCACCCCATGTTTAATGGAGCAGCCTTGGGGCGAGCTGCGCAGATGGATTTTGCTACTTTCGGCGGCGCAGTCGAAGGGCTCGATAATGGAGTCGTGCTTTCAGTGGGTAGCGCTATTATGGGGCCGCAGGTCTTTGAGAAAAGCATATCCTGCGTGAACAACCTCCGACTGCAGAAGAATCGCCCGATTGTGAAAGATCACTCCTTCCATGTCATCGATATCCAGGATGGTGGAGACTGGGACTGGAAGCAGGGCGAGCCACCCAAGGATAACCCCGCCTATTACCTGCGCTTCTGCAAAAGCTTCGACCGCATGGGAGGTTCCATGCACTATGCTCAGTGTGATAACATCACCTTCACACACCATCTTCTGAATGAACTCAAAACGCTTTGAGGAAATTACCGCCCGCTACTCTGAGCTGCGAATTGCGGTAGTAGGCGATTACAGTTGCGACCGATATCTTGAAATCGATCCCTCCAAAGAGGAAATTTCCATAGAAACCAATCTACCGGTTCATAACGTAACCAAAATACGTGCCCAACCTGGCGCCTCCGGAACGGTCCTATACAACCTTGCCGCACTCGGGATCGGTAAACTATGGCCAGTGGGCTTCTGTGGGAGTGATGGAGAAGGTTTTGAACTGAAACGCGCGCTAAGAGAGTTGCCCAACGTAAGGATGGATTATTTTTTTGAAAACGAGAAACAACGTACCTTTACCTACTGTAAACCTCTTATCATGGATGCGGCCCAACCTCCGCGTGATCTCAACCGGATGGACAGTAAGAACTGGCACCCCACCCCGCAAGAACTTCAGAAACAACTGGCCAAAGCTATTAAGGATTTGGCACGGAATGTGGATGCTATTATCGTGTTAGATCAAGTGAATGAACTCGAAACCGGAGTGGTAACCGCATCGCTCCTTGCTGCAATAAATGAAATTCGGGATCAAACGCTGATCGTCGGCGACAGCCGAAAAGGACTCAAGGACTGGCCGGATATCATCTACAAAATGAACGCCGCTGAACTCACGCGTTTAACCGGACAACCCGAAAACTTGACTAAAGAAGCCAGTGGCCAGTTGGCACGAGAAACCGGACAACCGGTTTTTGTGACACTAGCACAAAAAGGTATTATCGGTGCATATCCAAATGGAGATGTTGATCACTGCCCTGCCCTGCCGCCTCGAAAAGAAATTGACATTGTCGGTGCCGGAGATGCGGTCACGGCCAACCTAACTGCCTCTCTAGCCTGCGGAGCTACAATCCCAGAAGCCCTGAAACTGTCTAATGCTGCGGCCTCAGTAACAATCCACAAACTGGGCACTACTGGCACTGCCTCGATCGAAGAAATCAAAGCCAAACTAAGGTAATCACCAACCTTTCCAATGCCGCGAAGCAGTCACTCGCGGAGTGGCTCCAGCCATCTCCATAACCAATACCTGCAACTTTCTACGCTCGGCGAATTGCAAGCCCCGTTCCTTGCCCAATACACATAAAGCCGTTGCATGACTGTCTGATACAGTTGAAGAAGCAGATATAACCGTCACTTGGACACGATTGATAAGGCCAATTCCCGTACGTGGATCAACGATGTGCGAAAAACGACTTCCGTCGATCTCGACATATTGCTCGGTATCACCCGAGGTTGAAAGAGCCAGATTACTCAAATAAACTGTACGGTGGTATATATTGCCGAACTTATCTACATTAGGCACCTCAACTTTCCAACCCGGCTTGCCCAAGGGAGGCTCGCTTGTAAGCATATCACCACTGGCCGCAACAAAAGCGCGGCGAATACGGCCAGCCTTTAGAATTCGCATGACTTCATCAACCGCATAACCTTTGGCAATCCCTCCCAGATCCAATTTTATGTCGGCAGTTAATAGAGTAACTGATCTTTGGCCAGGGTTTAATTTAAGCTTATGAAAACCTACGCGAGCTTGAGCTCCCCGCAATTCTTCCAAGGAGAGCATCTTGCCCTGCTTTCGGACTTTCCGCCAGAATCGGACGCTCGGACCAGAAGTTATATCAAACGCTCCACGGGTTTGAATCGCAAGTTCCTGTGACCTTGATAAAACATCGAAGAGTTCCGCACTCACTCTAACGGGCCTTCCAACTGGAGTACGGCACAACCGGTTGAGCTCACTATCCGGATCATAATCAGAAAATACACTGTTGAGATACTCCACCCGCGCAAATGCAGTCTTGGCAATACGCTCAGCTTTCACCTGGTTAGGCGCAAAGAATTTTAGATGAAAATCCACCCCCATTTCTGGTTCCAGATATTCAAAACGTTCCCAACGTGATTCGGGATTGAAAATCTGACACCCCGCCAACAGAACCAATATGATCGATAATGAAAATTTGACCCGCACCCCAAGAGGGTGCGGGTGTTATACTAATAGAGCAATCCGTTAAATAAAATTATGAAGCCACTCCTTGTCA
>CAZHJW010000051.1:0-5956 GCA_964533265.1 uncultured Pedosphaera sp. | reverse complement strand
AAAAAAAGCCGTCCCCATGGGGACGGCGTTCACTGCGTTAAAACAAAAGATATTAGGCGAATGGATTCCAGATGCCGGGCTTAGGGGCAGGATAGGTTCCGTCTGGGCCCTTCATCGCCGGAGGCTCCGAGTTCACAGTCCATTGATCGATGCCGGGGCAGTAGTCACGACCCTTGCTGAGAAGATCATCCCACTTAAGCTGGCGTCCCGAGTAGCAAGCCTCGCGGCCAAGGATAGCCGTAAAGGTTGCTTTGGCACCGTACTCACCTTCATTGTAAATCTCTCCCTTGGAAAGAGCTTCAATTAGATCAGTTTGCTCCTGCTGGTGTCCGCCGCCCTTGCCACGGATGGGAATTGGATCGCCATCAAATGGAATGATCGACGAAGCCAACTTACAGGTACCCTTACTGCCGTGGGCGTATTCAGCAACGTGACCGAAGGTCGCATTGCCTCCAAGGTGCCGTCCCTGGCTATACATCTTATGGCCATTGGCATAGGTGTACTCAACGAAGGTATGGTCAAATATCTGTGACTTGGTGCGGTCGCCACCCATGCGCATCTCGCCGCCACCCATGCCATTTGCCATGATGGGATAGCCCTGCATAACCCAGTTACCAACGTCGAGGTTATGAATGTGCTGTTCGCATATCTGATCACCGCTGGCCCAGATGAAGTGATACCAGTTGTTACACTGAAAGGTCATTTCGGTTTGCTCGGGTGTGCGGTTGCGGTACCAAATTCCGCGCCCGTTCCAATAGACACGCATCAGGTTGATATCCCCAATCGCGCCATCGTGAAGCCTCTTGACGTTGTCAATATACCGCTCTTCGTGACGACGTTGCAGTCCAATGCCCACCATGAGATTCTTCTTCTTTGCCTCCTGGGTGGCTGCCAAAACACGCCGAACGCCTGGAGCATCAGAAGCGACTGGTTTCTCACAGAAGATGTGCTTACCGGCTTTAACCGCATATTCGAACTGCTGAGGCTTAAAACCCGGTGGCGTTGCGATGACCACCAGGTCGGCACCGGAGTCGATCGCCGACTTATAGCCGTCGAGCCCACCAAATATCCTGTCTTCGGGAACATCGACCCAGTCGTTAAACTGTTTCTTAAAACCGGCAACTCGGGTCTTGGCCTTCTCAGCGTTCACGTCGGCCACGGCGACGAGCTTGGTGTTTCCCTTCGTATTCCTGATCTGGCTCACGGCACCGCTGCCACGACCACCACAGCCTATAAGGGCAACACTTACCGTGTCGCTAACAGCAGCATGTGCCACTCGCTCAATCGGAAGTTGACTAAGGGCCACACTTGCGGCTACAGCCGAACCGGACGTCTTAAGGAATTTGCGCCGGCTTGGGGCGCTATCAGATTTCTTACTCATAAAATAAAAAGGGTTGGTTTTGGTTTAGAATCGGTGAGAAAACTCTAACGTTTTCTGAAGCCTTGTCCAGAGTTCAATCTATCGGAGTATCATATTCCACCCCATTGTTCCAATAGGCCTTCATTTCCTCTTTTGAGGGAATCGCCAAAGGGCGGACGATGCGCATGCCCAAGAATGTAGCATCGGTAAGATACCAGATACTCTTGGGAAGTTGCGGATCCTGCTGTTTCCACTGCGGTCCGGAAAAAATACGAGCACCACTGCGAAGCTTGGAGAGTGGTATTTGATCGTGGAAAGATCCCCCGCGAGCTACATGAGGATAAGGCTTGGTTCCTTTTACCCACGGATTCACTATCACCCCTTTAGATGGTTTGTAAGGGGCGTAGCCATCAATCACCCACTCAGCAACATTACCATGAATATCGTACAGCCCCCACGGGTTAGGGCTCTTGCCCCCCACGGGGCGATAGCGTGCTTCAAAAGTAATGGGGTCAAAAACATTTTTTTTGTTCCAGGTTTTTATATTGAGTGTTGCCTGATCACCCTCGTTGCCCCAGGAGTATGCGGTAGTGGTCCCTGCACGCGCAGCATATTCCCATTCGGCCTCAGTCGGTAACCGGTAAAAGTGCCCGGTCTTAGCACTCAACCACTGGCAAAATTTATTGGCTGCGTGATGAGTCATACATATGGCCGGATGCTTTCCAGTCCCCATTCCAAAATCCATATTCACATAAGGTTTGGTCGGAGTTGCCACTGAATCCAGATAAAAAGCGGTTGTATCTTTTTTCAGTGAGTCGGTTTTCTGGTAATACATGAACTTGTGATACTCATCCCAAGTCACCTCATGCTTGCCCATCCAGAAGGATGAAACCTTTACCTTTCGCTGTGGACCTTCGTCTTCATCCCTTCCCTTCTCACTCTCTGGACTGCCCATTAAAAAAGTCCCGCCCTTAATTGGCACCATTTCGTAATCGACCAAAGTTCCCGTAATCCGGTTCTTGTAAGGCTTCATTGACGTTTCAGTCCTCTTCTTATGGCTGGCCATTATTTTGTCATAAACAGCCGAAATAATCTTCTCCTCATCCTCTCCTTTCATAATTTTCTTCTTAGGCTTAAGCTGCAACCCATCAGGCCAAGAGGCTCCCTGATCGATCCAAAGGGCGACCAATTCGATCTCCTCGTTGGTCGGTCGTTGACTTTTTTCCTTGGGCGGCATTACGAGCTCATCATCCACGGGTAGAGTCATAAATTCCCAAACCGTACTAGACTCGTGGTCACCGGGCTTGACCCCCGTCCCTTCACGCCGCCCCTTAAAGGCCAGCTCCTTGACATCCATCCGGTATGCTCCACCTGATTCCTTGGCAAAACCCTCGCGATGACATCCTACACAATTATATTCAAGAATGGGTTGAATTTGCTTAATGAAATCAATCTTACGCGGCTTATTTTCCGCTTCAGCAAAAGAACCTAATAAAAGGAAAATAGCCGCTAACCTTATGATTTTTCGCATCATGTTCGTGGTAATGAACGGGAGCCACCGTCAAAAGTCAATCTTAGGGGAGCTCCACATAAATTAGACGTGTGTGTTTTAACTATTCTTCAGCAAAAACAACTCCCTAGAAGACCTCTACCACTATTCCTTCTCGTTCGCCCCACCGAGAGTAACACTGATTTTATACTTACTTTGAAGATGGGCATGGGCCCTGCTGGCCTGACTGGTCTTGGGGTAGAGCTTACAAGTTTGCTGGAACCATTTAATGGCGTTCTCTTGCGCGCCGGACTGCTCATAGGTTTCAGCAATCAGTTTGGTTGCTTCAGGTGCCGACCCCTTATCTGAGCGGGCTTGATGATACAAGATCAATGCCTCCTTATATTGCTTTAAGCGGCGGTGGCAGGAAGCCATGGCAAAATACACGCTGGGATACCGATCAGACTGTCGGTAACTCTGGATCGCCTCCTTTAAACGCCCGGTACGCTCATAGCAATCGGCAATCCCCCAATACCAGTCACCAAATTTACCAGCTTCCACTGTAAGTAGTAACCGGTATGTATCTATAGCCTTGTCCCATTCTCCGGCCTTGCGCCAAACCGCAACGATCGCCTGCTGCCACTGCCCTTCCTTTTCCTTGTCCATTCCGATGAGCTGGTTATAGATGTTAACTGCCTCATTCCACTTCTTTTCCTCGACCCATAGGTCTGCAGTAGCTGCCAACCCAGCCTCTCGGTCTTTGTACTGCCCATAAATCCTGCGGGCTTCAGCATAACGCTTCCGGCTTCGATGCCAAGAAGCCTGTTTGGCCCGAAGGCCATCATCAATACCGATCAACTTGCCCAAGGCCTCGTAAGATGCAATCCCTTCCTTGTCCCGGCGCGCATTGCCGTGAATTGCGGCGATGGTGTAGTAGTAATCACGAGTTGCAGCAATATTGGCATCTTTGGTGAAATCCTGTGGCACCTGTTTTAGGATATAGGCAATGAGTTCATCAGCCATTTTGGTGCCCATCGCCGATTTTTCCTGATTACCGGTCAAGGAGCTAATCGGGCTTGAAGCATATCGGTACAACTGGTTCACCAGACTTCTCCCCTTGTACGTCGTTGCAAAAGCCTTGAATGCCTCGTCAAAATCACCCGCATAGAAATGATGCTGACCCAAATATATCGAAGCATGGGTTGTCTGATAATTATTTTCCTTTGTCCGTTTCGTTTTATATGTCAGATCTTCCCATATTTTAACCCGACTAATCGTGTCTTTACGAATTCGATGGATCTCAGCCAACTCCCACTTGGATAAAACACTCGTGTGATGTTTGGGATGAGCGGTAATGGCCCGGATATAGGCCTTCTTCGCATTCTGCAACTCGCCGGCTGACTGGTAACTGCGCCCAATCAGGTAGCCCGAAAGCATCGCCTCATGTGAATCCGGCCAATAATCAATAACCGACTGGAAACCATCCTTAATGGCAGTGTAAACCTTGCGTTGTTTTACCAAGCAATGACTCCACATCAACTGGGCGTACGGGGCAGCCAAGCTTCTCTCATATAGGGTAAGGAATTTTTCATACTCCGAAGCAGCAATCTTGTATTCGCCCTTAAGGTAAAATTTTCCAGCAACTTTCAACTGAAACCGTTCTACTTCCCGCATCTTAGAAAACGTTTCAACCGGAATTTGTTCCAGATAACCCAACTGGGCGAATACAGAAAAAGAACCCGTTAAAAGAAGTAGAATCATGAATTTACTTTTCATTATTTATCCTCTTTTTTCTTACTTGGAGCCATTTGCTATATTCAGCATGTGCGTAAAGAATGACATTTCCACCCAACCGGTAACAAGCCTCATAAATCTGACCCGAAACACCGGCGTGGCCATCAGCCCAAGCATCTCCAATATCTCCGGGATGGTAGTAGGCAACCAAACGGCTTTCCACCACCCAACCATAAGCAACCCTCCCGCCATGAGGCGCAACAATCGGGAGGAACGGCATCCCGTTATGCACAGGATGATCTAAGGGGACCTTAATTGGCTCAACTCCGGGCAGAACCTGACGCATCAAACTAAAAAACTGGCTGTGCCAACCAGAACTCCCACCATTATCGGCAAAGAGCATGCCATGCTTGTCGGTGAGGTATTCACGCAGCACCTCCTTATCCTTGGAGGAAATACTCCCCAAAGACTTTTGACCGGTCATGTAAACCAGTGGAGGACTCTTACCAATAGGGAAATTCTTCAGCTGACCAATCGTGCGCACCTCTGGCTTGGGAGCACTTTCATGGCCTGTATTGGCTGAATACCACAAAAGCATATTCAAGTCAGAATTAAGATCCAAATCCTGATCCCAATCACCCCCGGCGTACTTTAACCGGATAAACCGCACCTTGCCTCGCTTGGTTCCTCCCGCAAACCCAGCCCCCTTTCCCTCACCATGACCCGGCTTGTAAACATGTTTAGTCAACTCCAACAGTTCGAGTTTGATTTTCTCTATAGGTGGAGGGTTAAACAGAATCGCACTGTATGGGTTGATGACATACTTTTTTTGAATCACTTTTTTAATCTTTACCATCTTTTGCTTGAGCATCTCTTCGCCGCCGCCAGCTGGCAGTTCATAAATCTCACGGCAACCACTCAAGCCCAGAATCAGCATGACCATGCAAACAAATACAATCGTATAACTGAAAACGGCATTGAACGATTGTTTCAGCTTTTGCCTCCTCTTACCGTAAAACCACGCATCCTGATCGAATGGGTCCCAAGTCTTGACCGCAGGAATCGCCACCGACTGACTCATTGCCTCCAAGGGTCCAACCTGCCCTAACATCTTTTGGCTATCAGCATAGCGCTCAAACTGTAATTTGCGCGACCGCCTTTCCATGTACCATACCACCCACAACAAGCCGCTTAAAAAAGCCAAACCCATCCCTCCCTGGGCAAACGCAACGCGGATTTTCGCCCAACCCAGATAATTGGCCCCAAAAACCAAACCCTGCCAAACCGGATAGATACTGATTGTCAAAGCCAGCCAAAAGCTCCAAACAGGCCAGCCTCTTTTTCGCTGTTCAACTTTAAAGGTCAAACACACA
>CAZHJW010000050.1:0-14696 GCA_964533265.1 uncultured Pedosphaera sp. | reverse complement strand
GCAGGAGATATTCAACAGGCCACCAAAATGGCCAGGGCAATGGTGACTCAATTCGGCATGAGCAAAGAGTTAGGCATGATTCAGTATGGAGGAGATAATGAATATGTTTTTCTAGGGCGCGACATGGCTCAGGCAAAGGATTACAGTGAAGACACTGCCCAGTTGATAGATGAAGAGGTAAAACGGATTATTAATACAGCCTATGATCGCGCTAAACAACTTATCACAGACAATCATGATAAAGTGAAAGCTATTGCCGAAGCCCTTAGAGAACACGAGACGCTGGATGCATCCCAGGTTGAAGAAATTGTAAAAACTGGTACATTTAATAAACCAAACGGAGGATCTAACAACAAAAATGGGATGACTGGGGCTCAAGCTTCAACTCCCACTTCCGAAAACGTCAGTGATAAAGAACCTCCCGAAACCGACTCTGGATTGGGCCCCAATTCCCCCGCTCCTGCTCCCGCATAAAAAGATTATTCATGATTATCGCTCCCTCCCTGCTGGCGGCAGATTTTGGGAAATTCGCTTCAGAAGTCAATCGAGCGGAGCGTTCTGGAGCCGACTGGCTTCACTTGGATATAATGGATGGACATTTTGTACCCAATATCAGTTTCGGCCCAAAGGTAGTTTCCACATTAAGACCTCAATCCAAAATGTTTTTCGATGTCCACTTGATGTGCTCACGACCCGAGATTCTCATAGAAAACTTTATTGATGCTGGCGCCGATCAACTAATCATCCACGCCGAACTAAATGACAAAGTTTCAGAGCTGATTTGGAAAATTAAGGATCTCGGCTGCAAGGTTGGGTTAGCCATAAACCCGCCTACTTCCATTGACGCAGCAGGTCCCTTTTTGGATAAAATTGATCTGCTTCTTATAATGACAGTCAACCCTGGCTTTGGTGGCCAGTCTTTTATGGAGGAATGTCTACCAAAAATTCAACAGGCATGGGAATGGCGACAGGGAAAAGGACTGGGATACCGAATAGAAGTTGATGGTGGTATTGATGATAAAACCGCTATTGAATGCGCCAAAATGGGTTCTGATACGTTCGTTAGCGGAACAGGTCTTTTCAAAAAACGCAACATGAAGCAGGCAATTCTCAAAATGCGCGGAGGAGTTGAAAAACATCGCAGACGGGTCTGAACATGGCCACAGAGCATCCGATAAAATTTGGAACAGACGGCTGGCGTGCAGTAATTGGTGAGGATTTTACTTTTGGGAATGTGCGACTGGTGGCTCAAGCAACCGCAGATTTTTTTGATCGGAGGAATTCAAATAGAACGCGAAAACAAATAGTCGTGGGTTATGACCGACGCTTTCTCTCCAACGAATTTGCTGTGACAACAGCAGAGGTTCTCGCTGGAAACGGGTACAACGTTTTACTTTCCAACTGCCCCGTGCCCACTCCAGCCGTGTCCTGGCACACTTCTCACGAAAAATGTCGTGCCGGCATAATGATTACCGCCAGCCACAACCCTTCACGCTTTAACGGTTTCAAACTCAAGCTCCACCATGGTGGCCCCGCCGATCCAACTACATGCCGGGCAGTTGAAAATCTAATAAGAACAAACCCTGTTCGCGCAACGCCATTAAAGGCCGCCCGATCAAAGAAACTTATCATCACCAAAGATTTACTCCCTCAATACCTCAAAGCACTGAAAAGATTTGTTAATTTTGAACTTATCTCTAAAGCCAAACTGAGCTTTGCCCATGAGGCTCTTTTTGGAGTCGGAGCAGGTTGCTTTGATCGGATTCTTGAAAACACGAACTGCAAAATACGTACATTTAACGGGGATCATGATCCCAATTTTGGAGGAATATGCCCTGAACCAATAGAGAAAAATTATCAAATCAGCCAAACAGCCCTAAGAAGTAAACCGGCAGATTTCTGTGTGGTCACCGATGGAGACGCCGACCGCATCGGCGGTATGGACGGCCATGGTAACGCACTCACCACTCACCAAATTATCAGCCTTCTATTACAGCACTACATTGTCAATCGACAAGGAGAGGGGAGGGTAGTCAAAGCGTTAACCACTACCTCGATGGTTGATGTTATGTGCGACCGACACAACCTCCGCCTCACTGAAACAGGCGTTGGATTTAAATATATATGTGAACAGATGCTTAAAGGCGATGTGCTTTTGGGCTTTGAAGAAAGCGGAGGTGTTGGCTTTCCCGGCCACGTTCCTGAGCGTGACGGAATATTAGCCGGATTGATGATCCTAGAAATGCTCGCCATTGAAGGCCGCCCCCTAAAAGTGCTCCTAAACGAGTTGGAATCTCAATATGGACTGTTTCGCTATGCGAGAATCGATACACATTATCCACTTAATAGACGATCCAAGCTAATGAAATATGCTCAAGACAATCCGCCAAAGGATTTACTAGGCTCATCAATAGACAAAATCCAGACCTTTGATGGCGTGAAATATAATGCTAGGTGCGGCAGTTGGTTAATGCTACGCGGCTCCGGAACCGAACCGGTGTTACGCATCTATGCTGAGGGCCCTACAGACAAATGCGTAAGGAAATTATTGGATCAGGGCCAATCGATCGCAGAACAGGCCAGATAACAGTATTTGCTTTAATCTGCGACGGAGACAGGTATTTTCTCCAGCTTTGTAAGCATTCAGATGGATCCATCTAAAATTAGAAATTTCAGCATTATTGCGCATATTGATCACGGGAAAACCACCCTGAGTGATCGGTTGATGCAATGTACAGATACAGTGAGCCAGCGAGAGATGGAAGATCAACTCCTTGACTCCATGGATCTGGAAAGGGAACGGGGTATTACCATCAAATCCCATCCCGTAACCATGTATTATACTGCGTGTGATGGTGAAACCTACGAACTCAACCTAATCGACACCCCAGGTCATGTCGATTTCTGCTATGAGGTTTCTCGCAGTCTCAGTGCCTGTGAAGGGGCCCTTCTAATTGTCGACGCGGCGCAAGGAGTTGAAGCTCAAACTGTAGCCAACGTTCATCTCGCGCTAAAAGAGAATTTAGAAATATTGCCTGTTATCAACAAAATAGACCTCCCTCATGCTAATGTAGAAAACGCTATTACCCAGATCGAGGATATCCTCACCATTCCGGGAGAGGAGGCTCTGCCTTGTAGCGCAAAAGATGGAATCGGAATTGAAAACATTCTAGAGGCGATCGTGGACAGAATCCCCCCACCCAAACCGACTGCCAATGGGAAACTGCAAGCCCTTGGATATGACTCGGTCTACGATCCCTACAAGGGTGTTATTATCCATGTGAGAGTTTTTGACGGCGAACTTAAGCCCGGCATGCAGGCGCGCCTCCATCATTCGCAGAAAACCATTGAGATAAAAGAAGTCGGTAGTTTCAATCCGAAACCTTATTCGCGGGAAAAACTTTGCCCCGGAGAAACCGGATATATCACCGGAAATATTCGTTCCCCCCGAGATGTAAAAATGGGGGATACCATCACCGAAACACAAAATCCGGCCGAACCCTTAACTGGTTTTCAGGAGGTACGCCCCATGGTGTACAGTGGAATTTACCCGATTAACTCAGCAGACTATGAACACCTCAAAAACAACCTCGCCAAACTACAATTAAACGACCCTGCATTCGTCTATCAACAGGAAAGCTCAATTGCTTTGGGTTTCGGGTTCCGATGTGGATTTCTCGGATTATTGCATCTGGAAATTATTCAAGAGCGCCTCCGCCGTGAGTATGATATGGATATCATCGCAACCTATCCCAACGTCATATACCGCGTGGTGCAAACTGATGGTGCTGAACTGGAAATTGACAACCCTGTTCATATGCCTGATCCATCGGTGATTGATTGGATAGAGGAGCCAATCGTTCGCACACGCATCATGATCCCCAATGAAAACATTGGAGACATGATGAACCTGATATCCGAGAAGCGCGGTGTTCTCGAACGCACCGAATCATTGGACGGTACTCGGGTTATGCTTGAGGGGCTTGTTCCGATGAATGAAATTCTTGTAGATTTTCATGACCGCATCAAAAGCCTGACGCGAGGATTTGGAAGCATGGATTATGAGCCAGCTGGCTTTCAGCAGTCCAAAATGGTTAAATTAGACATGCTTGTGAACAGCGAACCCGTAGACGCCTTTTCCTGCATAGTCCATTTTGATAAAGCTGAACAAAGGGGCAGGGCGCTGACAGCCAAACTCAAGGAAGTCATTCCCCGGCAACAATTCAAAGTTGCCATTCAAGCTGCCATTGGCGGTCGTATTGTGGCCAGAGAAACTGTGGGTGCTGTACGAAAAGACGTGACGGCCAAGTGCTATGGCGGCGATATTTCCCGGAAGCGAAAACTTCTCGAAAAACAAAAGGCAGGCAAAAAACGAATGAAATCCATTGGCTCAGTCAACATACCCCAAGATGCCTTCATTAAAGTCCTAAAAGCATAATGGAGATAAGAAGCCATCTATGGCAGGACTTTCAAAGATGGCTTGCCTGCATCTTCAACACTGACGTTCTCAGAGCTCGTGATGAACACAAACAGGTGCGCAAACTTCTGGAGGCGCAAAGAGATATATTAAAATCCGAGGCAATAAAAGATATAGAGACCTGCCTGGAGAATCTCCGCAAAGAATTTAGTGGCAGGATTATCTTCTCAAGAGATCCCACTGTATTAAAAGATGCCCGCGAAGAACTTCTCAATGCGGCAGACCAAAAACTCATTCCTTACCCCGATGCAACCTATCGAGATTGGGTCGAAATGTTTCTTGTAGTCGCAACACTAGTCCTGACATTCAGGGCGTTCTTTTTCCAACCTTTCAAGATCCCAACCGGATCCATGCAACCAACTCTCTACGGAATAACCGCCATAGACCTAAATACGATTGAGTCAGGGCAACTTAAGGCAACAGTAAAGAATGGAACCTTAGAAGTTGATTCTGATCTTTTCTCAAAGAACGACACAGGCCGAACAATTACTTTCGAGAACGGTGATTCCACAATAATTACAAAAGTTGATTCGCCCATGAAAGTTGAATTAACACCTGAGCTAACAGTCTCAGATCAATCATTCCATTTGGAACCCACCAAGAAACCTAACACCAGACAGAAAGTCGTTAATTTTTTCAAAGGGATAAGTCACTACAGCCTCAAATCATCAGGCAACTGGACCTTGAGAAACATAGGCACTCCAAAAAGAGTATTCCCTCTAATTAGTAAACAAACCATCGAATTTATTGATGAGTCAGGGAACTTGATTAATAAAACAATCTGGTTCCCACCAATCCGCGGCACCGAATCCATGCTCAAAATGCCCGGAACATATGACCCACGAAAAGACAGGCCTTTTATTAGCAAATACGAATTCAAAAAAGGGGAATATATTTTCAATTTTCAGCTAAAAACCGGGGACCACCTTTTCGTAAATCGAATGACCTATAACTTTAGAAATCCCCGGCGCGGAGATATTGCTGTATTCACAATTAGTCGTGATACAATTCCATCACAGAGCTTAAACGCCCCCGCTACAGAGACATTTTATATTAAGAGACTTGTGGGATTAGGAGGAGAAGATGTCTATTTAGGACAAGACCATCAACTAGTCGCCAATGATTCCCGTATTGATTCTAACCTACCAGGATTCGAATTCGTCTATAGTCACCCCAAGGATCAGATAATTAACGGAACTAATGTTTTAAGAATCCCGCGCAAAACACCAACAGATTCAATTTACCACGGCCACCTCCAAATGCCCGGATTCAACTATCATCAAATAGTTTCGATAACCCCTAATCATTATCTAATGTTCGGAGACAACTCTATTAACAGTCTAGACTCGCGAGCTTGGGGTGAATTGCCGCAGAAGAATGTCATTGGTCACTCATCGTTTGTATACTGGCCCCCACTTTCACCCAGATTTGGCTGGAGTCACCGTTAAAACAAATCCATAACCCCTGCCCCCTCACAGCCAAACAAGTTTCGCACAATATATGTTATATGCAGTTGTAATGAGGGCTGATATATCGAGTTAATTTAATGAATGATACAATTCTCTATACGATTGAGCAGGTTTATCCCATGAATTCTGATAGCTCATAGCATTCTGTTTAGCCAGCTTCATGGAGTCCTTGTTTGAATAGAAATTAAAAGCACGTTTTATGGCTAAGTTAAGGTTGTTTTTAGACAATCCGTAAAACTTAAAACCGTTACCATTGTCGTTTTCGAGATTCATTATTGTATCATCAAGGCCCCCTATCCCATGAACAATAGGAAGAGTTCCATATCTAAGACTGTATAACTGATTCAACCCACACGGCTCAAAACGGGACGGCATAAGGAAAAAGTCTGACCCTGCTTCTATAAGGTGGGCTAACCGACTGTTGTACCCTTCAATAAAAGTTACACAGTTATTATATTTATCCTGAAGTTTATTCAAACTATGGATGAGATGATCTTCACCGGAACCCAGAATCACAACCTGCATATCGGCTTCGCACAATATTTCATCGAGTGCTTGAATCAAGACATCAATTCCTTTTTGCTCGGCCAACCTAGTTATGGATCCGAAAACAGGCGCATCTCGTACTGGTAACCCCAATTCTTTCTGGAGTGCTTTCTTGCATTTCTCTTTTCCGCTCAGATCATTTGCAGAATATGATGCCGGCAAATCAGGGTTGCTTTCGGTGTTCCATTCTTTGTAATCGACTCCGTTCAAGATCCCACTCAATGAGTCCTCACGTTTTCGCAGCACACCATCTAGTCCTTCACCAAATTCCTGAGTTAATATTTCACGTGCATACTTAGGGCTAACTGTTGTGATGCCGTCAGCAAAACTGATACCTGCCTTCAGGAAATTCATGTTTCCCCAAAATTCAGGGCCTTCCCGGTGAAACAACTTCGCCGGAAGATTCGTGATGGAAAACCGGTCGCCGCCGCATTGCCCCTGGTAAGCAAGATTATGAATCGTCAAAATTGTCTGCGGCTGACTTCTTTTCATGCCGCTTTTTAGCAGCATCGGCACAAAGGCCGTTTGCCAATCATGCACGTGCACAACATCATATTCCGGAGATAACCTGGCAACAGCTTTACTTAGAAACATAAAACGCTCTGGATTATCCCAATAACCGTCATTCCCTTGCATGTATAAACCATCACGATCATAGAAGTCCTCATTTTCAAGAAATAACATAGTTACACCTGACTCAGCCTCCACCTTCCACCATCTACCTGGAAATTTGTTTTCTCCAAGAGGGATTATGATCTCAGGTCCATATGGCATTTTTATACCGGAGATATGTTCCCGAACTTCTCTGTATAAGGGTGTAGCCACTGTAACTTCCTCGCCCAGATCCACCAACGCACCGCTGAGTCCAGCAACCATATCGGCCAGCCCGCCGGTCTTTGAATAAGGGAAGAATTCTGAGGTGGCCTGCAGGATCCGCATGACTACGCAGCCGGAATGGAATCGGCTCGAAGATAGGGCTGTAGCGGTTCTGGAATTTTGACAGACCCATCAACCTGCTGATGCGTCTCAATTAGAGCTACAAAAAGGCGAGCCAAAGCTACCCCACTTCCGTTAAGTACATGTGGTAATATATTTCCACCCTGTTCAGCTCTAAAACGCAACTTCATGCGACGCGCCTGAAAATCCTCAGTGTTTGATACACTGCTTACCTCGAGATAGCTTCCCTGCCCTGGTGCCCATACTTCAATATCGTAGGTCTTAGCCGCCGCAAAGCCCATATCTCCGGTACTCAGAGCGAGCACCCGATAATGAAGGCCAAGGCGTTTCAAGGTCACCTCGGCATTTAACAGCATTTTCTCCAATTCATCATAACTGTCCTCTGGTTTTACCACCTTGATGAGTTCCACCTTGTCAAACTGATGTACCCGGATCATACCACGAGTAGCAACTCCGGACGCCCCTGCCTCACCACGAAAACAGGGGCTGTAGGCACAATAATTTTTCGGTAAATCCGATTCATCCAAGATTTCGCCACGATGCAAATTTGCCACCGGAGCTTCAGCGGTGGGTATCAAATAACGTTGTCCGAGTGTTTCTCCATCAAGCCCTTCCTGAACTGCGTAAGCCTGATCGAGAAATTTCGGGAACTGACCGACTCCCTCCATGCATTCAGCCTGAACCATGAATGGTGGGCTTACCTCAGTGTAACCGTGTTCGTGTACGTGCAAATCCAGTAAGTATTGAATCAGAGCCCGTTCCAATCGCGCTCCCCAGCCGGTATAAAGCAAAAAACCGCTTCCAGCCAGTTTTGCCCCCCTTTCAAAATCTATTAGCCCTAGCGATTCACAGAGATCAATATGGTCTTTCGGCCCGAAATCAAACGTTGGCTTTTCCCCTTCAACTTTAACCTCTTCATTTGCTGCCTCATCAGCTCCTACAGGCACCGTATCATGCGCCAGATTTGGCAGTGTAAGCATTAACGCTTTAAACACCTCTTCAGTCTCAGCCCTATAATTATTTAAATTATCGATTTTATCGCCCAGCTCACGTGTCTCTATCTTTTTACTCTCCGCCTCCTCCTTTTTACCTTGACCCATCAGAGCCCCTATTTCCTTGGAGGTCGCATTGCGTTCAGCTTGCAGCTGTTCAACCTCCGTAACAATTGACCGAAGCTTCTCATCTTGCTCCAATAAATCATCTATACAAGTTGCCTCTTCGCCGCGGGCTTGAAGCCGATTCTTGGCTGCTTCTGGTTCCTGACGAATATATTTGATGTCTAGCACGGGTGCGGATTATAGGGGTGCGCTCCCGAAGGGCAAGGCATTGAAATTAAGCAAATTTTGGCGCATCATTACCACATGTCAAATGGTGTTGTCGCCTCAATGCATCTTCATCCCCTCATTTCGGGCGACCCATTTCTACCTGCCAACGAGCTCACTTTGGTAGCCGAAAAAGGGATTAAAGGTAATGGCGAAGGGCGCATGTATGATAATGGGAGTCGTCGCCAGGTCAGCCTTATAGGGCGCGAACAATTATTGAAGCACGCCAAGTCACTTGCATGCCCAAGTTTTTCTCCGGGCGATGCCCGTTCAAACATTGAAACCGAGGGTATTAACCTGATTGAATGGATTGGCTGTAACGCACGAATCGGAGAGGCGGAACTTTACCTATATGCACCAAGAACTCCTTGCCGAAAGATGGATGCAATCGTGAACGGCTTACGAGACCTGATGGCCGATGGCAACCAAGGGGTGATGGCAGAAGTAACCCGTTCAGGAACCATCTTGGTTGGTGATGCAATTACGCTTGCATCCTAGTGCATCTCCACGTCGCAGCTTCCGATACCCCCTCGGTAGAAGTTGAACTGAACATTAGGATGATCGCACAAAAGACTCATCGGGACAGAGCTATCGGCTATACACTTGGAAATCATCAACGTGGTCAATCTCTGTCCCAGCGGATTGTCATGCGCACCGGCATGCCAGATGGAGACCTTATCCGCCTGCCAGGTTTCTTCCGGACCAACTGTGATCGCCTTCTGAGGCACCATTGTGATATTACCTCCACCACTGGTGCGAGCGTTTTGAGCCAGCGTCACCGGATGCAAATCCACAACCCGAGTTCCCAGCTTTCGGTATTCATTGGGTGAAGGCGGTGAACTCTTCCATTTACCTTTACGAGGCAAAGGATCATTAAAGGCCCAGTGCTTTATATCCCCCTGTCCTCCCTGCATTACTGCACAGCGTATCCCTTCCCAGCTCTCAACAAAGGGGCGAGTATCGGCCTTCGGAAAATGCAGATTCTCCTCAGGCATTCGCAACCGCGAATCAATTCTGTCAAAACATAATTCACGATCGGCCTTCTCAAAGGAAAGCGGATGCTTCATGGACACTTCGCGTTTCCCATCATGCCACTCATCCATGCCCCAGAAATGTGCCGACCGTAGTTTCAATTCAAGTGAGTTGACTAATCGGGCAACCAAAGGCAACTGCTCGGTGGGGCCAATTGGACCACAGATTCCCACAGGGTTATCCGGCGTGGAAGCTCGCCAGGCATCGATGTATTCCAATGCCTCGGCCAGATAAAAGTCCTCTAAAGTATCATACATCTCAACCTTGAATCCAGGCCGGGACATCCGCTCCATTTGACGTGGCGTGAGTTTGGCTGCATCACGGATAATATCGTCCTCCAGAGTGGTGTAGTCCCACCAATCTGGGGCAATACTGCTGAGTTTACGTGGCATGATCAGGCTCCCTTCTTAATCATTCGCTCATAAGCGGCGTTAATTTTGTGGAGGTTTCCGAGTGCAGTGGAAAGAGGATCCTCCTCAGTTCTACTAAATCCATAATACAAATGGCGTCTCCAAGCTTCAGCATGCCGAAACTTCTTCGACAACTTTCCTACGTGACGCGACATATCATCGGCAGTTTTCAAATAGGAATTCATGCCTTGACTCGTGTTCAGCCAATCCTGCTGGCTGGCATGTGCTCCCAGTGCTTCAATTTTATCCTCATGCACGTCGGTGGTATCGACAAAGGAGCCAGGCACAATTTTCTCTCGCAAAGGCCCCTGTAAACTATGTGGCATGGCGTGGTAGATGGTCACATCGTGTCCGTAGGGCTGGGTTGCCGGAGAAGTTTTAAAGCTGGGCATGCCGTGTGCAAAGGCCGCTGTAACCGCCAAACGACACGTATTGGTATGATCTTCCATGTAATCCACCGGTGAATGAGTAAGCACAATCGACGCCCTGCTCTTCCGGATTACTCCAGCCACTTTGCGCAAAGCGTGAACGTCGTACACAATCTCCAAATCCCGACAAATACTCGCGTGATATTTCGCTTTAAGGATTCGTGCCGCCGCACGAGCTTCCTTGGCGCGGGTTCGAACAGTTCTTGCAGAAGTCATTGTCACGCTTCCGAGATTGCCTGAAGAAACATTAAAGTAGTGAATCTCCCAACCTGCCGCCCTCAGCTGAAGCAAGGTGCCAGCCATGCAAAACTCAATGTCATCAGGGTGCGCACCAATAGCGATGACCGACTTCCGAGCCATAGCCTACCGAACTCGGACCGGTTTGCCGGTGGCAGCCGATTGGTCAGCTGCATATATGATTTCATGCGTCCGGGCTGCATCGGACAAGCTGGTATGCGACATCTCTTTTCCTGAACGTAACGCTTTGAAAAACTCTTCGAACTGTGTCTGATAAGGATGATCACTCACGTCACCTGAATCGACCAACTGCGTAGCAAGTGTACTCCATTCGTTCTTGTTCAGGGCCCCCATCTTACCGGAGTAGAACTTGTTATCCAAAATACTCCCTTCACTTCCGACAAGATGAGTGTGGAAATAATAGGGCTGCAAGCAGTCAATCACACTGGCTACCTTCCCGAGGCGTCCATCCTTGAACTTAAGTATCGTGACGCTGGTGGTATCATATTCATACTTTTGAAAAATTCTATTTTTGGATTTTGTTGAGTGGCTTACAACCTCTACTACATCCTTTCCTCCCATAAGATAGAGCAATGCGTCCATCGCATGGCAACCGGCTGAGAGTAAACTACTGCCGCCAGCATCCTTTTTCACATTCCATCGGTACTGTCCGTACCATGGCCCTACCCCGTGATAATAATCAACCTCTCCATAATGGATTTTACCTACCAAGCCTTGGTCAATCACAGATTTAAGAGTGAGAAATTCCGCGGAGAATCGGCATTCAAAACAAACACAGGTCTTCACCCTTGCCTGTTTTACCGCCTTAACCATCCGGTTCAGATCACGTTTAGTAAGCGTAAGTGGTTTTTCAACAATGATATGTTTGCCGGCCTTGGCCGCTGCCACCACCTGATCGGCGTGCTGATATGGGTAGCTGGTAATGTCAATCACATCAATGTCGGGATTTTTCAACATACTCTTCAAGTTTACCGTGGATGTGATTTTACTGCCATGGCGGGAACTCAACTCATCATCGTCCAATAGGCGAGATGAGTAGACATTTGTGACCTGCGCCATGCCTGAGGCATTAATGGCGTCTATATGGGCAGTAGCGGCCCAGCCGTATCCGATTATACCAACGTTGAATTTTTTCACATTTACAAGAGGTTTAAGTGCCGGGCCATGGCACAATGATTGCCCATGAAAGTCAAGGATGCCGGTGATCTGAAAATATACTTTATTGTGATTAGCCTAAACGGCCTTGCCCCCTGTTTTTACTACCTTAACTTTTTAAGGCACACTAGTGTCCGTGCCCTGTCTCCAGGAATGGACGCGTGGCAAAAGGTGCAGGCTGAATGGTTGTGCCACCTCGCGAACGCATCATCATCTGTAGGCTCTGGGTTAAATCAGCATTACTGGATTGTTTGGCCGAACCATCCATGAATGCCAAGTTGCCCTGACTCCTCATTAGCCCAGCCATCGTTATCTCGTTTATACTCGGCCCGCCAGGTGGCGTTTTAGCTCCGGGTGTATCTACCTCATCGGCACCACGAAAAGATCCATTGACCTGGCCATTTTTCCACAGGGTAACCCCAAACTCTGCACCAGGTGCCGCAGTGCCCCAATTCCATTTCCACGGGGACACCTCCGGTAGTGCATCAATATTCCTAGTACTAGCAACGATGTTATTGGGCCGCATTGAGGATGCTCCCAAATAGATCGCATAACTCTGTGCCGAGGCTTCCAGCTCTCCCTTAGACCAGCCAAAACCACCGGCCATAACTCCATCGTGATGCTCTTGGACCTCCGGGTCGCAGGGAGACATCAAAACTTTTGGTGTTGCCACGTTTTTTCCGACAGCTCGCCATACACGCTCTATATCTAAAGTATGATGATGGTTTCCTTTGCCATAAGCTGAATCCAAATTTCTAGAGGTTGCATTCCAAGGTAAACGACCGGCTAGCACCATGCCTTGAGCAATGGTGCGGAGGTTATTCACACACTTCATGCGATTGGCTTTGGCCTTGGCTTTAGCCAGGGCGGGCAAAAGCATGCTGGCCAAAATGCCAATTATGGCAATCACGACCAAAAGCTCTATCAGGGTGAAACCCAAAGTCACTCTACTGCCACGCATACTGCATTTAACAAGCATTTTACGCACCATATTAATAAAGCCTAAATTCCCCTTAAAATAGAACCCTAAAAAGTGGATGCGAAGAAAATGGCATAAATCCCACGCGTTTTGTTCTAATTTTCCTCATCCTCGTGAGCCAAACACGCGTCTGAATGACAACAAGGAGCTTTTTCATTGGGAGCGAGAATGCGGGAGTATTTTATATTTAGGAAATGCGAAGCGGCCAAAAGCCCCCCTCCCAACGCGGAACCCAGAGCGTGCGACCAACTGATATGTTCTATGTGGCAGACATGGGGGGCGGTGAGTCGCGTCCCTAAGAGAACCGCACCTCCCAATCCCATTACACCCATGACCAACCATTGCCCATGTTTACGGCAACCCGATAAACCGCAAATGGCTGCCAGGCAAAGTGAAACACCCACAAAAACATTCTCCGCAGTCGCGTTAGTCAAAATGGTGCCTGCGATAACAGGCATCACCATAATCACCCAAGGCATCAGAATACAGTGAACCGCACACAAGGAGGAAGCGACCAACCCTACCTTGTCATATAAGGGTTGGTACGTGCGCATTTCTTCGGCTGCTACCCCCTCTTCAATATAACCTTGGGTTTCCATATTCACTTCGACGAACCAGAAAATTACAGGGCAATTTCGTTAATGCAAGCATCTTTCATTAAAGAAACTGAAAATATTTTAGATCTAAAATTACTATTTCTCCATGAACTTAAAGGTAATATTATGTAAATTCTTACCCTCAATTGAAAATTCACCCAGAGTAGCCTCAAAAGAAGTCCCCTCCTCAAACCAGTCGATTTGAGCCACATAAAGCGAGGTCGGTGCCTGGGTTGTTGTGATTCCGTCCAATTCGGTGGGCTTAAATACAAGCGTCTTGTTTTGATCCCCCAACCGGGCACTTGCCTCAACTTTTTCAGCATAGAACTTAACTGGCCCCTCACTGGGGTGAAAACGCATGACATGCATCTGTAAACTCTTGGATCCCGGTTCCCTTACAAATTCCAGATGGCAGAATTCATTTTCAACATTCACCAGTATACCGCCATGTGGTGGCTTGTGTCCGTGGATATGTTCACCACTATGATGGTCGTGATCGTGGTCGTGATCATGCTTGTGGCCACCACCACAACCAACCCATAGAGTAGCAGTAATAATTAGAATTATATTTCTCATTGTTGGATAATTAATTAGCAGAGGACGCACACTCCTCACAAATTCCGTACACCTCCAAGACATGGGCAATCTGTGTGTAACCCAGTGTTGTAGCTTTCTTGGACAATTGTTCTCCTAGGCACACTTCAAGACGCTCAGCCTTGTGGCATTCCCGACAGATCAAATGATGATAATGATCATTTAGATCAGTGAGTTCAAAAAGCTGAGATCCATTTTCTAAAGGAATTCTTTGAAGAAGACCTGCGCTCTGAAAAGCCTCAAGGTTTCGATACACCGTCACCAAGTCAGTGGCGGCAAACCCTGCCGCTTCTCTTATCTCATCTGCACTCAGCGGGTGATCAGAATCGATCAAGACTTCTACTAGGCTTTCACGATTACGCGTCATGCGCAGACCGCATTGCCTCAATCGCTCAAGAACATCAGGAAGATCTGTTTTAACTAAGGAAGTCATATTTCAAGAAATTGGAGCGGGTGGCGGGAATCGAACCCGC
>CAZHJW010000049.1:0-14932 GCA_964533265.1 uncultured Pedosphaera sp. | reverse complement strand
TTTTAAGTCCCCTGTGTCTACCAATTCCACCACACCGGCTTTGCTTAAATTTTGGCGCGAAGGGGCGACTAGCGCTCAGTTTGCCTGATATCAATCGCTGAGGCAACCTGCTCTGACTCCTCAAGGCCATTCTCTAAAGACTCTGAAAGAGTACAGTCATGCTTTAAAGCATACTTTTGGAGTGCGATCCAAGTAACAGGCTTAAGAGTGATATCAAGATTGATCGTCACCACATCCTCGCCGAGCTTCTCTAAAACGGTGAGTTCATCGCTTGAAAGACGGGCTTTGGTTCGGCGTGGGGTTAAGATTGAGATATTTTCGTCACTGTTAACAGTCATGGAATTTCAAATATCCTGTCTGGAAGAAAACACTCAAGAATCAATTATACGGAGTTGTTAGCGGACTGTTCACCCAGCATTCTATCACTCAAGATCTTCAAAAGGATCACCCCCACTTGCACTTTGTTTCTTGGTGAGGTTGAACTCCAAAACCGAAAAGGCGCTTGGCTGAAAATCCACGCGCCCCAAGACACTGCTCAAGCCACTTGCTCGATCCGCACCCCATTTCTCCAGAAGAAAAGTAAATTGCCCGCCGTTGACGAAGGTAACGCGCACATCTCCTAAACCTAGCTTGTTTTTCTCCAGCTTTGTGTCGGCCATTTGAATCTTGGTGATTGTATCAAGAGTTATTTCCAATGGCACCGGAGCAAAGCCGGCCTTAAAGATTGCTTTCCCATCCCGAACACCAAGAAGCTCACCCGAAAGATTGGTCGAATTGCTCGTCGTTAAGATATCCTTACCCTCTTTTTTGTCACCGGTATTCGCTGCAGGCAACTTTCCATTCCATGTACTTACACGAATATTACTGACTTTGACTGAAGCATTTTGAAGTAACACAAACATCAGATTTTCGCCCTTACCCGCAAAACCGGAATTATCCTCCCACTGTTTAATTACCCGTCCATTAATTATCACAGCCACACTGCTATCAGCCTTGTTGGCGCAAATAGAAACCTTTGCCTTGGTTTTACCACGCAAGTCCTGATAGCTCTGTTGCCCCAAATTATTCTGAACATTATTGGCCATACGGGTGAGGTAGCAACTATTTGGGCTAATCCCTACCATATATGAACTTCCGCTATAGGCATCGAGTTGGTCTGCGTAGAGACTTATTCCAAGGTTAAAATTTCCCTGCCATGCCATATCGAATTCCACATTAACACTATCACCTAAGTCCAATTTACGACCAATCAAGGATCCAGAACGGGTCGCAGAAAAAGCTTTATCCGAATATTTCCAACCTGAAGAACCTACAGGCACGGGAATCCTCCCTGCAGCTTTAGGATTCGGAAACGGAACTCCTCTCCCTAGAAGTTGCTGAGGAACAATCCGCCCTTGGCGAACGTTGCCCACCGTAGTCCCTCTTGTTTTCCAACCATCCATTCCGGATGGACCTTCATATATAAGACCAAGTTCCTCTGAGCCTGGGCGAATGGCCATGATCTTCTCGCGGGGAATTCGCAAACTATTTCGACTGTACCATGCATTAAGAATGAGGTGCCGATCATTTAATTCCAAAAGTTCACCAGACAAAACCTCACCTGTCACCAGATCAATCTGGGTGCTCTGTCCAGGCTCTAACTGCTGCGAACGTGGGAATAGTTGAATCCGGGAAAGACTGTCAGTCAAAAACTCAATATCAGTCTTTACTGCTGAATGACGCCACTTGACCCCTGTCTCAACATCAAAACCTACAAAAGTACCTTTAAGTGTGTCTCCATCCAAAAGCTCAATCACCTGCGGTTGCTGCTCACGTGCTGCTCCTCCTCCTGGCCCAGGAACTATAATCCCCGGGCGATTCGTGGAGACCGAAGGAGTCCGAACCGTCTTTATCACAATTTCTGCATTAACAGGAAAAGAAACGATAGAGACACTGAGAAGGAATATACTTAATGTAGAACGGTTTTTCATGGGCCAAACAATCCTTGCTCATCATCTTGACGAGGCTGATTCAAGTTAAAGTTGAGTTTCTCAAACACCGAAGAGTCAAACACCGCCTCTCCAAAATAAGGGCTTCTAATTTTTACTTTTCCCGAATCCCATGACAACAACTCCACAGTAAGCCTTCCATTTTTCTGCATTTGCAACCTCACGTCTTCCGCATCCGGAGTCAGCTTCTTAACAGCGTTACTCAATGTAAGTGAACTCATATTCGAGACAGGCAACGGCACGTCACCAAAATTTGTATTAAATATTAATTTGCCTTCCTCAATCCGTTTCGCCCTACCGGAGATACTATCTTTATTGGCAAAGAGCACAAAGTCCTCCTTGCCATTTCCAGATTTAGCCGCATCGTTTTCCGGTAAATTACCGTTCCATTCAGTTATCCGAATCCGACTCAGGCGCATCGCACTATTATTCCTCGAGGTAAAGAGCAGTCCTTTACCCTTTCCTGCAAAGGGCCTTGAGTCCTCCCACTTACGAATCAATTGCCCGTCAATCAAAACCGAAACAGTCTTGGCCTCCTTATCAATCAACAAGGTCAGCTGACATCGCTTCTTTCCGGCTAACTGAGATCGGACATTACCCAAATTAGAGGTGCTCCCATTCTGAATCCGGTACAGGTACATGTTGGTCTGATCCACCCGCAAGCTGTAGCTGTTCCCTGAGTACTCATTGTTGATTTGATCAGCAAAAATATTAACACCTAGATTAAAATAGCCCGTCCATTGTAGATCAAAGTTCAGAGCACAACGACTCGGCAGATCCAAGTCCTTACGCCCTAAGATCGGCCCACTACTCGCACAAACAAAGCCATTGTTCACATACCTCCAAGCCCCCTGCTGTCCGGCTACTCCGGCTGCCACCTTCCCGGGAACTTGAATACGTCCAAGAATGGCCAACGCACGCTGTTTATCAGGGCCTCCTCCTCCAACTTTAGCCTTTTTTTTCAACATCTGCTTGAGAACCTGTCCAGTATTACGGTTACCGGTCATCCATCCGTCCGGCCCACGTTCTGGCCCCTGATAAACAAGACGTTCTGGCTTAATTCCCATTTCTAATGTTCGGATAAATTCTCTGGCAATCTTCAATTGCCCCCCATACCAAGTATTGAGGATCAGTTCCTTCTCATTCAACCCAACCAACGTGCCATTCAATCTCCCATCACTGATGAGGCTAACCGCGCAATCCTGGGACTGTTCGGAAAGGATTTTACGTTGCTCCAATCGAACAGAGGAGACGTCTTTTGCAATTACTCGGGCAGGTTCAGCGAAGGATGGATGCAACCAGAGAATATGACCATTACTGACTCCCTGATACTGTCCGGTAAACGAATCCCCGTTCAATAACTTCAAGCGATCAGGCCGCCTTTCTGGTTTTTGCACCGCCGCCTCAACAGGGCTACCAGTACGGGATATATTTTTTGATCTAACCGGCGCCAAGTCTTTTAACGGACCAGCCTCACCCAACCCTTCCCCTTCCTGTGCCTTAGAAGACAGAATAACAAAAAAACAAGCCAAGAAGGTCGTAAATCTAACGTTCATAGATCGGGAGATAACGATAATTTAAGGCCAGAGATAAAAGTGATGCGGCCGTGGCAAAGCTACCACCAAAATTCCCGTCCCAGCGACCATCTTCCTGTTGAGTCGACTGCAGGCGCTTAATATTATCCGCATTCCATTGCTCCCACAATTTAGGCGAAGCATGAAAATAGGTTTGAGCCGCATAATAAAGAAAGTAATGGTAGTAGTGATCATATCCCCCGCTGGAACCCTGTTGGACTAAATAATCCATAGCCGACTTGAATCTTTGGCTCTCCTTCTTTTTTGCCAATGCGAAACACAAGCCAGCAATAGCGGTACGTGGCCCATTGGAGCTTCCCGCACTAGTGTACCCGATTCCGCCGTCACCGCCCTGACAACTGATGTAAAAACGGAGCGCCTTATCGAGAGATTCCTGTGGAACTCCCAGCCCGGCATTGCGCGCGGCCATTAATGCAACGAATTGTGCTCCGGTAACCGTAGTATCCGCATCGGAACTTTCGGGAGAATAACGCCACCCACCCATTCGGCTTCGCTTCTGCGCGTTTAAAATTAAATCAGTAGCTTTTTTAAGCGCAGCTCCTAGCCGCTTGTCGTGAACCTGACCGTAAGCTTCCGCCAGCGCCAAAGCAGCAAATCCATGGTTGTACATCGAAGAACCGATGTAACCCGTCGATTTATTCTGGCTTTTAATGATAAAATCCAACCCCTTACGAATCGCAAGAGCATAAGGACCCCGATTCGGATCATCCCCATGGGCCAGCATCGCTACTACTGCCAAACCCACCACGCCGGGCTGTTGGCCGTAAGTATCAGTACGTCCAGGGGAACTAAAAGTTCCATTATCCTTCTGATGGTCTCGAAGGAAGTTAATCCCTTTCACATACATCCGATCCACCTCGATGGGTATAAACTGGGTAGGCCCCTCAAATATCCCTTGCGCGGAAGTTATGAATGCACCGCCAAAAAGAACTCCTAAAATGCCAAACAATCGCCCCATTATTTCTTTTTCCTCAACTGATCAACACCTTTGAAGAACCCCTTCAGTTGCCCCTGAAACTCCTTGGGCAGTTGTGAATTACGGCCAGCGAGTTTTTGAATCTTATTATCAGGATTCACCCCTCCTCCAGCAACATTTCCTGGTGTCTCCTCATTCTTCTTGTTTGTCGTGCCTCCAGAATTATTCATACCAGGCTGCTGACCTGGCTTTTCGCCTGGCTTCATCCCCATTGCCTCCATCATCTGCATCATCATCATCATCATCTGCATTTGTTCCGGAGTCATTCCCTCAGCAGATGCACTTGATTGACACTGCGACAAAAGCGATGCTATCTCCTGTTCAATCATATGGATGGAATCTGTCTCGGATTTTTGAGCTTCCCTCAATGACTTGGACGCTTTGCCATCAACTTTAGGAACGTTGCGCTCCAACATCCACTTGGCAACCAAGATTCGCGCTTCAGCTGAGCCAAGCTTGGCTGATTCCACGCCTAAATCGATCGCTTCAGCTTCTTCTCCAATCGAGTACTTTTTTTGTGCTCTGGCTAAGAGTTCAGAGGCCTCATCAACGGGAGGGGCAGGCGGGGCGGCGTTATCAACCTGTCCTGATCGACGGGCATCTTTAAGTGCATCAATATAACTCTCCACTGAGGTGTTTCTACTGAAGCCGACTTTCTTCGTTAGCTCCTTACCGTCTGCGTCGAGCAGTATAACAGTTGGATATCCCTTCACGACGTATTTTTTTGCCTGCGCACCATTGTAGGCTGACTGCTCCTTGGTGATTTTACTTTTATCACGGGGGAAATCCAGCTCCACAAGCACTAGATTCTTTTTGGCGTACGCCTTGAATTTATCGGTATCAAATACGTTTTTCTTCAAAGCTTTACAAGGAGGGCACCAATCGGATCCAGTGAACTCCAGTAGAACGAGCTTCTTTTCAGTTTTGGCCTGTTCTTTAGCCTTTTCAATATTCGTCAGCCAAGTCTCATCAGCAAACAAGCTCGTACTAAAGCCAACGATCAAAGCAGTTATTTTTATTTTCATATCTAGCACTCCATTTATCGGGTTGGTTACTTTTGTTCTAAAATCTTTTTTGCGCGCCCTTGTGCATTCTTCTTCTGTTTCTCACTCAAGTGAGTGCTTAGCTCTTTTATCGTGGCCGCAATTTCCTGTAATTTATTTGCATCTTCACCAGCTTGTGACTTGACCACCAAAGCCCATTTATATGCCTCTATCAGGCCTTCGATATCCCCCGGTAAATTAAGTTCGTCTTCCGCATCACGCATCCGGTAAGTGGCAGGCCTCAGGAACGTGCCTTCACCCAGGGAGGGGCGACTTTCCATCTCCACCTGCAAATCTCCCATCAACTCGATCTGTCTGAACCGCAGGCCAAACGTATCCTCCTCCAGTTGTTCTTTATTGCGTGTTACATGCTCCACTTCCAGTTTCTGCGTTTGTTCACGCAAGTCCATTTCTGCCTGCCGCAGACGTAACAACTCTTTCATACGGTCAAGCAAATCCTCATTCGGCTCACCTTCTCCTTCTCCTTCACCTTCTCCTCCTCCATCGTTCTTAGGGTCAAGCAGGTCAGCCCACTTGGTGAATTGTTCAGCCAATTTATGGGCTCCTTCAATCACTTTGCCGGTTTGATTGCGTCGAATTAAATCAGCATGCGTATCCATGTTTTCGGACGGACGGGCTTCAGCCATAAGCTTGGTAACCTCACCAAATTTTTCGCTCTGAGTCGCATCATAAAACCGGGCAATCTCTGCCTGCAGCTCCGCAGCTTTCAGACTGTTTATGGACTGATTAGCAAAAGCATCATTTACCTGCATTCTAAGCTTTTCTGGCAATTGGTCTGTAATCCGTCCAATGAGTTGCACCAGATTCTCGGTAAAATCCTTGGCAACACTCTCTTCAAATTCGGCGATCTTACGCAAACGCATTACCAGTGTGTTTGCGTACATATCCTGCACATTCTGCCCAGCCTCCTCTTGCATCTCCTTCATCTTGTCGAGAGCCTCCTTCTCTTTTTCCTCAGCTTTCTCCAGATTCTCCTCTCGCTCCTGAGGCTCTCGTTGGGCCTGTTGCAAGGCCTGTTGGGCCTGTTGCATCTGCTGGTCAGCTAGATTCTTCATCTCCTGTTGAGCCTTGGCCATCTTAGCCAAATCCTGCGGATCGATTTCTTTATTCTTCAACGCCTCCTTGGAAAGCTCTTTCAAATCCTCTGAAAGCTCTTCCATCTTCTCGGCAATATTTTTCTGCTCCTGTTCCTGTCGTCCGATCTGCTTGTCGGTCTGATCGCTCTTCATTTGTTCAGAATCCTGATCCAAAGTTTCTTGCGTTGCTTCCAGCAGGTTTTCCTGGCGACGCACTAATTCATCTAACTCGGCCATCTTGCTCTCAAAATTTTGTTGGATAATTTGCGCATGCTCCTCAGGGCTTAGAATATGGATTTGGAAGGGTAATGAACGACTCCTCCGTTCTGTCCGGTAATAATCCTTGGCTGCCGCATAGAGATTAACCACAACTCCCTCCTCAAGCTTTAACTTACGCGGGTCAAACAGATAAGTCGAATCTCCCGCGAGATTTCTAGGCTCAAAATCCCTCAAAATGGACTCTCCTCGATTTAACATATTGGTGCCACCCCGCTTAAAGACTTCCCATTCGGCCGATAGTTGACGCAATCCAAAGTCATCCTCTGCTACCATTCGAATGTCCAAAACCTCATCGATCAGGATGGCAACCACTGGCGCCTGCCCTGGGCAATCCACCTGATGAGGCGGGTTGTCCGGTTGCCTATCTAGGGTCAGTTTCCAAGTTTGAGAACAATCTATTCCTAGATTATCCTGCCACAAAAATTCCAGCTCACGAAAATCATCCAAATCCAACTGTGCGCTCGTGAAATTCTCGCCCTTCACTGTCAGCTCATGAGGCGTAATCTCACCTCCAATTGACTTTACTGGCTTAAGCCGTGCGAGATTCAAGTCGCGCGTGGTCGTCCCTTTGAACTCAACCCGACTTCCCTCGAGATAGGGGAAAACTGTTCCATGCACTTCGGTCGTAGATTTTTCGTACTTCAGATAGGGGGGATATTCAATAATAGCCGAAGCCTGATCCAGTGTGGGTCGAGCTACCGGCTGAATCGTAATACCTCGACGGACATCACCCATTCTCAAGGTTAATTCCAACTTCTTGGTTCGACCAGGCAGGTTGTACTCAATACTGTTTCCACTCATCTCGGTTGTCTTCCTTAACTGACCAACTTCAAGGACTGCTAGTGAAGGATCCGGCACAACCGCTTGGAACGTATTTTCCAAATCCGTCTGCACATTTAAGTTGGCACGAAGAAATTCATCTGCCTTACCCGCCGAACTACTCGCTTCAGTCCACTTATCTTCAAGCACACTCCAAAAAGGTCTATCGCTGTCGGCATCGGCAAAAGCGTATTTTGATTTCAGGATAAACTCTTCACCTCGTGGAACGTAAAACGTCTTTTCAATCGCGTTACGTCCATCAACCTGAAGGCCTCCTTTTTCAACAAAAGTGTAGCGCTCTTCAGAAGACAATGCCCATCGTTTGAGCGCGTTGGAACTCGCATCAGGAGTGTAGTCGACTGTTAAACCCAACAGGCACAAAATTAAGACTGCCATCAGCGAGCGCATCAAAGGCTTGCGGGTGGCCACCGCCTCGTTAAACGAGACACGTTCGGCCTCACGGTCGATTTGTTCAATAGCCGCACGACAGAGCACCTCAGAAACATTTTCAGGGCGCTGCTCTTGGTCGCTCAACTCAACCGCACTAACCAACCGGTCTCCCAACTTGCGATGTTTCTGTTGTACAATTGCCGCCAAAACCCGTCTATCCCGGCGTTTCAATATCCAGTGCCTCACCCAAGGCCATACAAAAAACGCAGCCACGCCAATACCGGCCAAAGTGAAAGCGAGGCGATAATGAGCCGGCGTTGCCCAGAAGCGATCCGAGAGGTAGAGCAACATCCAGCTAACCACCAAGCCAGCCACTACTCCACTTATCGCAATAGCCGTATCAACGATAAAAAGTTTGCGTTCTAATGACCCAAGTTTACGCCGGAGATTATCCGGTAAATCGACCTGAAAGCCCTTTGTCTTAGCCATATCCTTTTATTCCCTTAAATCAGTCCAAGTACCTTACGTGATACCCAATAAACTGCAAGAAGGAAGACAATTGCTCCTCCCCACCAAGCATTACTCCATAGACGGAAACGCTCCTGTATTTCCTCATTTTCAGCGACCAAAGATATTGCATTTATTAACTTATTCAAATCCGCCGGACCACCCGTTTGGCCCCCGGTACGTTCAGCAATTTCACTCATTACCTTAAGATTTGCCGGTTGCCCCAATTGTTCGAGCATTACCTTTTGCACATTAATCTCTGTCTCCAGCTTCTGGCGTCCATTAGGGTTGTAGATTGTCATGGCATGTGTTCCCCCTATCCCCACCTGAACGCGTGCTTGAAAAACACCCCAACCCCCTTCCATGGGTGAAAACACCAGATCACGGGTTTTCCCATCGGGTTCCTTTAACTCGGCTCTCAATGCATTATTCAAATTACTTCCCGACAAATCGAGCATCGTGGCCTGCAAATAAACCTCATCACCCACCTTCGGATTCTCCGGGCTGTAAGAAAGACGCATTCCCTCTCCCTGGGCCATTTTACGTTTATGCGCCATCCAGCGGACCACTTGCCCCCAGAAACGATAATGATAGGTATCCTCCACGCCTCTACGCCAGCGCCAAGCCGCATCAGTCCCCATGAAAAGGACTTCACCGCTCCCCCAAGGCCGGATAGCCAAGACTGGGAGGTAGCCCGATGAAGTACGCATACTCGAGTGCGTCGCCAACACCTGAGCTCCGGGCCGCGCGCGTTCCACACCGGCACACCAGAAGAATCCCGGAAGATTCTTCCAGATCACATCGTTCAATCCCTCATCAGAAGCGAGCATCGTAAGAAAGTGTCCTTTCCCCCTGCTACTGAGCTTAAAGCTGGCTTCACTGGGCATCCATAAGCCCTCGATCTTATCCTTGTCATAGGTCACTGGAATTAATTCGCCAAGCGGATGGTCCAAAAAAGACAACTGACGCCCACGATAACCCGGCATAAACACCAGCCCACTACCCTGTTGATCAACCAAGCCCCGCAATAAGTCACACTCCTCACGCGTCAATTCCTTCTCTCCAATCCCAACGTCCCCCAGAAAAACAACATCAAATTTTGCCAACTGCTCGCGTGTCTCGGGGAATTTCTGTATGTAATTCAAACCCCCACCTGGACCCAATTCCGGGTGCAAAAGCAGAACACTGACATCGACCCCTGGATCACGCGTCAGGGCATTACGCAAATACCGGTACTCCCAGCGAGGATATGATTCGATAACCAGTACATTCAGCTTTTCGGTCCGCACCGACAGGTGGAAGGTCTGCGCGTTGTTATCTTCAATGAGTTCTTTTTCTTTACCCCGGGCCCATATTGGCAAATCCAGAGTTAGGGTGTAATCACCCAACTCAGTGGGGGCCCAGACAATCGAGTCACTCACCTGCCCATAGGCTGGGATGGTAATCGGCTTGGCAATTGAAACAGCCGCCCCACGCCGACTGTTAAGTTTAACCTGCGTGCGAATAGGCTCAGGAATAAAACTACGCACCTTAAAAGGGATGGAAATCTGCTCTCCCAGAAGCCCGAACTTGGGTGGGTTCACCGACTCCATTATCAAATCCTTCTGCGCCTGCTCACTGCCAACAGTGAGTGTGAAGACCGGGACTTCCTCGGCTCCCAACTTCATCGCCGCCTGCTGGGGTGGATCACCGTAGTTCCAATCCCCATCACTAATCATCAGCACCGCTTTCAGGTTCTTACGCTTGGCTCGCTGCCCTTCCAGTGCGTGGTAAATATCAGTCCCATCGGCGATGGACATCTCGGAATTGGTGAAAGACATTCCAAAATCCTCGACAGAAACCTTTGCTTGACTGGCCAGAGTCTCCCAAAAGTTGGTTTTAATATGACCCTTAAGCCACTCTTCTCGTTTCACCACGTCCCGAGAGCCCAATATCACATCCCGCGTTTCCATGCTGCGGGTAACATCGGCAAGAATCACCACCTCCGGCTGCTCTTCAATCTGCGTGGTTCTTAAAAATTCCGGCTTACAAATCGTGAAGAGAATCATCCCCATAACCGTAAAGCGCAAAAACTCCAGCACCGCCACACCTTTACCACGTCGACGCTCCCAGTTGCTATAACTAACCCAACCGGTTGCCGCCCAAATAATGGCCGCAAAAACGATCAACCAAAAAGGTGTCTGCAACGGTTGAAATTCCCAGCCTTCGCCAATCATCACACTCCCCCTTTGGCTGCAACTTTCCCACTCGCTGTCGTCTGAATTTCCACCCGTTCATCTGTTCCCTTAGGAAGAATCAATATCCCCTCTATTAGTAGCGCCATTGCCATTGCCACCAAAAACCATTGCCATATTTCCTTCGGATCATCGGATGCGCTGCTTTGTGTCTTTTCCTGGGACAAAGCCACTGGAACCACTCCAAATAACCCTCGAACCTGATCTGCCCCTAAGCTCGGGGCCAAGTCCTCCTTCTCTGGGCGATTCAGGGCAACAATCCGATGACCTCCCTGTCCTGATTTTTCAGATATATACCGGTACACACCCGCCTGCGTATCGTAATCCTTAGCAACACCCTCACGAGCCGGCACTTCTACTGAAACGTATCGTTCACCTTTTTTTGCACGGTCTTTCTTTTTGGCAGAATCTTCTCCGGCAATACGCATATTCTCCCATACATACCTCCCCGATAACATTGCCTCACCCCGGGATAACAAGCGCTGCAACATCGGCACTAACACCAACCCCTCTGTCAGACTACTCCACGCATCACTGGGCTGAGTACCACAAAAAACCAACTGGCCTTTACCCACGGTTTTTGTCATTAGCCACGGCACACCATCCTCAAAAGAAGCCTGAACCAATCCATCACCTTCAATGGCGCGCCTTTGATTTACCCGCAAATCATCCACCGGCAGATATAAACCTTCCTCCGTACGTTGCAAGGGGCCTTCATTATCGGTGTAACTGGTAATCCGAAATCCAAGATGCTCCTGATCCTTTTCCGAGGCGACCAACTGCTGCCAATTTTCAAACTGCTTGCCATTATTTTCGTAACGTTTTAGAGCCCCCCATCCCAAGCCATTAAAGCGACTCCCATCATCGTCTTTATCTGGGAAACATACCACCAAACCACCAGCCTTTGCATAATCAGCCAACTGCTCGGCAAGTTCACCCGTAGGCAATTTTCCCTGCCAAAGAACCATGGCGTAATCAGTCCAATCCTTGCCTTCGGTCGAAGATGGCGACACGACATGACTCACTTGGTTGGTGTTAGAAGGATCAGGAGCCGCCGCCAGATTCAAAAACTGGGTTGCAAACAAATCAGGGTTGCCCACGACCGCCGTTCGCGCCTTAACCGATTCGCCATAAACAAAATAAGCAATATTATCCTGCGCATTCCCGTCTTCCTTATCGAGCAACTCCACATATCCCCACCCTGACTGATCCCCTTTGCGCAGTGGAAACCTAAGTTCGTGAACATGAGTTACCCCGGCCACAGAGATGGTCTCTCCGTTCTCCTCTCCTTCAACAAAAGCAGCCACATCTACTTCACCTGCCACCGCAGTCCCACGGTTCAATTCCAACTGCAGAACCAACTCAACACGATCAGCAACCCGGTGGCGAGTTGCGCTCTTTAACCGAATCGAAATATTCGTCGGCGCTTCCTCATCCATTGCCATTAACCGCACCCTTACGCTTTGAGGCAACGAGTCCAGTTTGGATGACAATTGAAGCCAGCGACCCTCGTCAGAAGGATCCCAGTTGCTCGCCTGTAAGTCTGAGGCAACCCATATCTCGCCGATACCAGGCTTGGTTTTTTCAAACCAGTCAGCAGCGTTCTCCAAAAGGCCTGGAATATCGGCCGCTGTGTCAGTCACTCCGCTTCCTACCACATTTTTTAATGCATCAGCACCCCCTTTAACCTCGCGAGGCCTCTGATCGGTATGCTCCATGACTACCAACCTTACTCCTTCACCATATGACTTCACCGAATCAATCATCACCTTCAAAGCACGCTCCAAGCGGGTTTGCTCGTCCGACTGAGTTCCCATGCTGGCCGAGCGGTCAACGATAATCATAATAACGTCAGGCTTTCCCGACATCATTCCCTTTATCCACCCTCCGGCCAATGGGCGACTCAAGGCAAACACTAATGCCATTACAGCCAACATGCGAAAAAGCAGCACGAGCCATTGACGTATTTTCGCATATTTGGTCGACTTACGGTTGGCCATGCGCAGAAACATCATGGCCGCCCATGGAAGCTTGCGATGACGGAGTCGGTTAAATAAATGAATAAGGATTGGCAAAAGCCCGAGAAGCAATCCCCACAAGACAAATGGCTGCAAAAAGGTCATCCACGCCCTTTCGCCAATTGCTCACGCTCCACCAAAAAGTCCGCAATAACCGAATCATAGGGCTGATCAGTTGAAACACGGCGATAGTCTGCATTGTGTTTGTTGCAGCCCTCATGAATCTTTACCAAGTATTCCCGCACTGACTCCAAATATTGCTCGCGGATAATTTCCGGTTCAGCAAGCAACACGTCATTACTCTCCATATCCTGAAACCGAATTGGCCGGTCCAAGTCCAAATCCAACTCCAAGGGATCCAACAAATGAAAGAGGGCGAAGTCATGCTTTTGAAAATGCAAATGCTCGAAACAATTAAGCAGCTCATCCACATCACAGAAGCAATCGGAAATGATAATCACCATGGCACGCTGCCGAACACGCTCGGCAAACTGATGCAATTCCTTGACCAGTCCAGTTTCGCCACGCGGCTCGGAACTGGCGAGGATGTCATAAATGTAACGCAAATGCAGAGGGTTGCGGCGAGGCGGAATGTCCGTTGCTACTCCGTCATCAAATAGCTCCAGACCAACTGCATCCCCCTGATGTACGAGCATATAGGAAAGTGTGGCGGCGATTTTCCGAGCATAATCGAACTTACGCACACCTTTTTCACCAAAAGCCATACTCTTGGAGCAATCTATAACCACGTAGCAACGCAAATTAGTGTCCGCCTCAAACTCACGTATGTAGTAACGATCTGTACGCGCCAAAACACGCCAATCCAGCAGACGCGGATCGTCCCCGGGGACGTATTTACGGTACTCAGCAAACTCCACACTGGAACCGCGGTAGGGACTTTTATGATGCCCCACAATACTCCCTACCATCGGTTGACGCGCATGAAGAAATTGGCCAGACAGGCGCGCGATAACGTCCCCATCTAGAATCTCGCTATAAGCTGAATCGTTCAATAGATGTTTTGCGAGTTTTCGGTTTACTCACCGGCTAGCGCCGTCATTTTTTCGCGAATGTTTTCGAGAAGCTTCTCAATAACGAAAAGACTATCCACCCCTTCGCTTTGCGCCTGAAAGTTAGTAAGAATGCGATGAGAAAGCACCGGCTGTGCAACTGCTTCCACATCCTCCCATCCCACCACATACCGACCGTGCAAAACCGCATTGGCTTTGGCTCCACGCACAAGATATTGAACAGCACGCGGACCTGAACCCCAAGTCACCCATTTTTTTACCCACTCGGGCGCATCATCTGATTTGGGCCGTGTCATGCGAACCATGTCCACCACTCCATCATAAACATGATCAGGCACAGGAACGCGCTCAACAAGGTTTTGATAACGTTGAAGAGTCGGCCCATCGATCACCTCGGTAAGATTAGAAGAGCTGACGCCGGTCGTTTCACGAGCGATACGACGTTCTTCATCCACGCTTGGATAATCAACGGTGATCAAAAACATAAACCGGTCCAACTGCGCTTCAGGCAAGGGATAGGTGCCTTCCTGTTCTATCGGGTTCTGGGTTGCCAACACAAAAAAGGGCTGTGGCAATTCACGATGCTCGCCAGCTGTCGTCACCCGATGCTCCTGCATCGCCTCTAGTAACGCACTTTGAGTCTTGGGAGGGGTGCGATTGATCTCATCAGCCAGAATGATGTTCGCAAAGATAGGGCCTTTTACAAATTCAAACTGACGGCGACCCGCTTCACCCTCCTGCAAAATTTCCGTACCTGTAATATCACTCGGCATTAAATCCGGAGTAAACTGGATACGACTGAACCCCAGACTCATAATCTTTGAGAGTGAATTCACCATCAGCGTCTTCGCCAACCCCGGAACACCCATTAACAACCCGTGACCGCGTGAAAGGATGCACATCAGCATTTCATCAACCACTTGATCCTGGCCAATAATCACCTTGGCCAATTCAG
>CAZHJW010000048.1:0-14944 GCA_964533265.1 uncultured Pedosphaera sp. | reverse complement strand
AACTAAGGAAGTCATATTTCAAGAAATTGGAGCGGGTGGCGGGAATCGAACCCGCGTTATCAGCTTGGAAGGCTGGAGTAATACCATTATACGACACCCGCAAACCGTCCGCACAGTAGCCTGTTCGCTTGCCTTGTCAATCCGTCAGCGGGTATGATGGCGGCGATGAGCCAAGTGCTGCTTCAAGGCGGACGAGTTATTGACCCCGCCAATGAACGCGACGAATTCGTCGACGTTCTTCTGTCCAACGGTAAAATTGATTGTATCGACTCCAATTTGGAGGCCGATCATGACGCCGAGATTATTGACTGTTCCAATCAGATCATCTGCCCAGGCCTGATCGATTTGCACGTTCATTTTCGTGAGCCAGGTCAAACCTCAAAAGAGGATATTGCCTCCGGATCTGCGGCTGCAGCCATGGGCGGATTCACCTCCGTCGTATGCATGCCCAATACCTCTCCAACTATCGACAATCCAGCTACTGTAAAATTGATCCAGGATAAAGCCACACGGGAAGCTGTGATCAACGTATATACCACCGGCGCAATTACTTTGGGCATTGCCGGTGAAGAACTGGCACCAATTGGTTCTCTGAAAGACGCTGGAGTTGTCGCCATTACCGATGACGGCAAGTGCGTGCAAAACAACGACCTTATGCGTAGAGCGCTCGAATACGCGCAGATGTTTGACCTGCCGGTTATGGACCACTGTCAGGATTACTCTCTGGTCACCGACGGGGTCATGCATGAAGGCTACTGGAGTGCCAACCTAGGCCTTAAGGGATGGCCCGCAGCGGGTGAAGACTTGATCGTAGCCCGGAATATCGAACTGGCTGAACTCACCGGAACTCACATCCACTGCCAGCATATCAGCAGTGCGAAATCAGTAGAACTAATCAGGCAAGCAAAACAACGTGGAGTGCCTATTTCCGGAGAAGCGTGCCCTCACCACTTCACGCTTACTGACGCAGCCATTGGTGGTAGTAAACATTACTGGGCTGAAGACGGACGCGAACTCCAGACAAAATCACAACAGACTGAATGGCCATCATTTGACACCCGGTTCAAGATGAATCCTCCTCTGAGATCAGCAGATGATCGAGCAGCGGTCATCGCAGGACTTGCAGACAATTCACTGGAAATTTTAGCCAGCGACCATGCTCCCCACTGTGATCATCAGAAGGATGTGGAGTTTGATTACGCCCCTTTCGGGATAACGGGTCTGGAGACTGAACTGGCTGTGTCATTATCGCAACTCTACCACCGCAATCACCTGAGTCTTAATGATCTGATCGCTAAATACACTATCAATCCAGCCAAGTTACTCAATCTGCCCAAAGGGACACTCACTGAAGGCGCCGATGCAGACGTAACGTTGTTTGACCCTGATGCTGAATGGATTTTTGATGTCAGCCAAAGCCCCAGTAAAAGCTCCAACACCCCCTTCAATGGCTGGACTTTCAAAGGCAGGCCATCATCCACAATTGTAAAGGGAGAAATTGTGTGGCGTGCCGATAATGTAACTGCTTAAATCTGGCGGATAAAACACTAAGACTCCCGCAGATTCAAAGTCTTACTAACTCATTGAATTTGAGGTTATTCACTGGCACGGCCAATAACTGGGACCCGTCTTTTTTTGTGGTCGCTTGACCCCTGCTCATAGCACTTCTATTATCTCGCGGCTCTCCAGCCAACTTATGGCAATTCTCGCTCTAGAAGACGGCACGGTATACCACGGCAAAGGGTTTGGTGCAGAGGCTACAGCCTGCGGCGAGATATGCTTTAATACTTCAATGACTGGCTATCAGGAAATCCTCACTGATCCTTCTTACAAGGGTCAGATCGTGACGATGACTTATCCAGAAATTGGAAATTACGGGATAAACTCACAAGACATAGAATCCTATCAACCGCACGTTTCAGGTTTTATAATTCGTGAGCTTTCACCGACAATTAGTAATTGGCGGTCTGAAAAAACACTGGATGAATACCTTGTGGCCAGTGGAATTCCCGCTATTGAGGATATCGACACTAGAGCTCTTACCAAAAAACTACGCGTGCACGGAGCATTGAACGGGGTAGTCAGCACCGACGATATTTCTGAGGAAGACGCTATCAAAAAGGCTGCAGAGTGGCCCGGCATAAAGGGAACTGACTACGCCAAGGTTGTCACCCACGATAACGCTTTTACTTGGGACGAACTCAATCAAACAAATGAAAGCTTCACTCTTCCTCAAGGCACTGAAACCAAGGCGAAGCCCCCCTCTCTCCCTCCAGCAGAAGTTCCGATCGTCGTTTACGATTTCGGAGTAAAATATAATATCCTTCGCTGTCTCCGCAGGCAGGGTTTCGACATTCAGGTCATCCCTGCAACAACCACCGCTCAAGAGGCATTGGCCAGCAAGCCAGCTTGTCTTTTTCTTTCCAACGGACCTGGAGATCCGGCCTCCATGGACTATGCGGTCAGGAATGTGAAAGAATTGATTGACCACGGATTGCCAACTTTCGGAATCTGCTTAGGGCACCAGATTTTAGGCCAGGCGTTGGGAGCAAAAACTTTTAAATTAAAGTTTGGCCACCGAGGTGCGAATCAACCTGTAAAAGATCTTGAAACGGGTGCAATTGAAATAACATCACAAAACCACGGTTTTGCGATCGACCCAGAAACATTGCCGAATGAGGTTATAGTAGACCGCATTAACCTCAATGACGAAACCGTAGAAGGCCTCAAGCATCGATCTAAACCAGTCTCCAGTGTTCAATATCATCCAGAAGCCTCCCCAGGACCTCACGATTCGCAGGCCCTATTTAAGAGTTTTTATAATCAGGTCAAACAAGCGTAACTTGACATCCTGAATACACTAAGTATTCTGAAATAGCCCGACCGAAAGGTAGATAGCGTCGTTTGAGGCATGGCCACGCTGCTCTACATAATTACCGAAGGAGTCCAAGGCGGCCCCTTTGAGTTAACTGAGGGAACCCATATTCTGGGATCCGCAGAAGGTTCTGCTATTCTCCTTCAAGACTCAACTATCTCTGCTCAGCACGGACAATTTACAGTTTCTGAAGGACAAATAGTTTATCAGGATTTAGACTCTCAAAACGGAAGTTTCATTTCCGATCAACCCATAACCCAACCCGTTGCCTTGTCTCCTGGGCACATTCTTCAATCCGGCAGTATCCATCTCCAGCTTATTGAGAACCCGGATACTGTAGAAAGCGTGAAACGTGAAACAGCGGTTATTGCGACTTCTCCAAAAGCAATCGAACCCGGTGATTTTGGCGCTGGAGACACTACGGCTTCTGCCTTTAAAACCAAAAGTTCTGGCTGGGTGAAAATCTATATAATCGTAATTACGATTATTGGTGTAGTGGCCGTAGGAGCACTCTTATATATAGTGGTGGGAATGTAGAAGCTGTCGGTTTGAGCAATCCACAACACATACACCGTGGAAAATAACCTTTAACAATCCTACAACTTCATTCGAGTTATTGGATGCGCCCTTTTTCCTGAATTTGCTTAAGCATCTGCGCCTTTGAAGCTCTCGGGCGATGCCGAACCGGTAAAGGCAGACATGTCTCGCGGTCAAATTCATCGGGCGCCTCAAACTTTGGCTCCTCATCATTTGTTCGCTTCTGCCAATCCCGTAGCACCTCCCGCATACGCTTTAATACATCAGAGTACTCAGATTTACCTGCAAGATTCTTCAATTCATGTGGATCAGCGTCTAATTGATATAATTCTTCCATCGGCCGTGGCTTAATAAAACAGTTTTGCTGCGCAGCATTTAATTTTTGCGCTTTGTATAAATTTTGCATCGTCCGGAACACCGGACTTCTCAAAGCATCCGCAGAAGGAGTGTTTGCGTAGTGCGGATAAAAGTTGCGAATGTACTTAAACTTCTTATCACGCACATACCTGCATCTGTCCGAGAAATCATGCCAATTCTTTTCACCGAATACGTAGTCACGAATAACTATTCCCGGATTCTCCAGCATCCCTTTAAAACTCTTTCCAACAAAAGTGTTGTTATATTCCGCTCCAGCCAAATCCATAAAGGTGCGAGCAATATCCACTGAGCTAACCAGTTCTTGATTTACACTGCCGGCCTTAATCTTACCCGGCCAACGCACGAGCCATGGGGTTCGAACTCCACTATCGTACAGAGTTGTCTTATCTCTAGGCATCGGACGACCATTATCACTGATAAATAGAACTAGTGTTTCTTCATCAATTTTTTGGAGTTTCAGTTCCGCCATCACCTCTCCAATGAATCGGTCCAAACGGCGGATTTCATCGTAGTATAATGCATAATCACCTCTCACTTCAGGAGTATCGGGCACATACGGAGGCAAAACCACGTCCTTTGGCTTTGTGTGATTCTTTAGTATTTGTTTATCGTAAGGCCGATGAGGATCCAACGCTGCAAGCCAAAGGAAAAAAGGTTTGCCCCTGGGTCGTTCGCGCAAAGTTTTCACCCATTGAGTAGCCCCACTTTTCACATCTCCCTTTGCTGATTCTTCGAATTTCCCTTTTGCGCTTACGATGAATCCGCTCATATCCGCTTCCTTGACTACATGAAACCGATCTTTCATTGCTTCACCCATGTGGAATTTGCCAACTGAGGCAGTCCAATAGCCAGCTTTCATCAGTCGTTCGGTAAACGTGATCTGCTCTTTCGGAATCGGCCAATGCAGTTGTTCTGCATCTGTTTGATGAGGGTAACGGCCTGTAATAATACTCGCTCGACTCGGACTACAGGAACTGATGGTTAGAAATGCACGATCAAATCGCATACCCTGAGCAGCAAGTTGATCGATATTAGGGGTTGGAAGGCCTTTATTCCCGTATAGGCTGCAATCATTCCATGCCATATCATCAGCAATTATAATTACTATATTCGGCCTACTGCCCGCCAAGTCCGCCAGCAAAACTTCACATAAGAGCATGGTTATCCCAATGAATTGAAAAATACGCATTAGGTATTTTCCCCGCTGTTTTCGCTACATTCAATCACAAAGAGTTGCACTTTACCGGTTAATCCGTATTCATATGCCACCCGTGGAAGACACGAACCAACTCATTGAGCAGAGACACGCCAACCTCGCCTCCCTTGCTGAATCGGGCATTGATCCGTTTGCCAATAAGTTTACTCCCAGTGAAAGCTGTGATGAAGCAAAAGCAAATTATACCGAAGATAGAACGGTGGCGGTTGCCGGGCGATTGGTTTCCAAGCGTGAAATGGGTAAAACAATCTTTGCTCATATCAAAGATGTCAGCGGGGCAATCCAGCTATTCATCCGCAAAAACGATGTTGGAGAGGAGGCCTTCAAAATATTTAAAGCACTCGATCTGGCAGATTTTGTCGGAGCCAACGGTGGGCTTTTCACCACTAAAACTGGAGAGATAAGTCTCAAAGTCTCTGACTTTGTTGTGCTTGCCAAGTCTCTTCGCCCGCCGCCGGACAAGTGGCATGGGCTAGCCGATCAGGAGGTTCGGTATCGACAGCGTTACCTTGATTTGATTGCCAATGACCAAGTCAAAGAAACTTTCTTAAAGCGTAGCGCAATCATCCGTGAAATTCGTAACTTCATGGCCAACCGAGATTTTGTAGAAGTAGAAACGCCAATGATGCAGGCCATACCCGGCGGCGCAGCCGCTCGCCCGTTTGTCACCCATCACAACACCTTTGGCCGAGACTTTTTCCTGCGGATTGCATTAGAACTATACCTGAAACGACTGCTAGTAGGAGGCATTGACCGGGTATTCGAAATTGGACGTAACTTTCGTAATGAAGGCATCTCACGTCGTCATAATCCTGAATTCACCATGCTTGAGGCCTATCAGGCCTACGGCGATTACGAAAGTATGATGGAGCTTCTGCAATCAATGATATGCCATGTGTCAGAGAAAGTGCTTGGAACCCTTATCATTGAACAAAAGGATGAGGAAGGCAACCCCACCAAGACAATAGATCTGACGCCCGACTGGCGACGCGCAAAATACAAGGATCTCATCTGCGAAAAGGCCGGTGATAACTGGTTTGACCTTACCCCAGATCAACGTAGGTCGCGGGCCACCGACGAACTAAAAATTGAGACCAGTCCGGAAGAAGAAGATTTCGAGGTCACCAACGCTGTTTTTGAAAAGCTCGTCGAGCCCACGTTGATTCAACCGACTTTTGTAACGCATCTACCAAAAGAGCTTGTGCCTTTGGCGAAACTTTCTCCAGAAGACCCTGACTGCGTGGAAGTCTTTGAGTGCTGTATTAACGGCCAGGAAATTGCTCCGGCCTATACGGAGCAAAACAACCCCATTGAACAACGAGAACGCTTGGAGCAACAGGCCGGAGGAGAACAGCAAAAGCTGGATGAAGATTTTTTGACAGCCCTTGAACATGGCATGCCGCCAGCAGGCGGCATCGGGATCGGCATTGACCGACTCTGTATTATGCTGCTCGGACAGGAAAGTATTCGTGATGTCATCCTGTTTCCACAGCTCAAACCGAGAGAAGAGTCCCCCAGTCCACCGACTGACTCAGACTCAGCTTAGGGACCTCCGCCTTTACACTTTCCGGATATTTCTGGGCCGCACCCGTATTGAAGAGCAACACCCGATCCTTGGGCTTAATCTTCCTCTGCCCTATCAGCTGATCGAGAACCCCCAAACAAACAGCCGTCTCAGGACATACTGCTATCCCTTCTTTCGAATTTGCCAATTTCATCCACTTGGGAATATCCCCCTCTGTCGAACTCATTGCAACACCTCCACTCTCACGCACCGCTTCCAGAATCATAAAATCTCCTACTGCCTGAGGGACTCGCAAACCGCTAGCAATCGTTGCCGCATTGTCGACTCGCTTCGCATGTTGAGCACCTGATTCAAAGGCCTTAACAATTGGCGCACAGCCATCGCTCTGGCAGGAAATCATTTTCGGTTTTTTACCATTTTTGAGCCATCCTAAGGCCTCCAGCTCACCAAACGCCTTCCACATCCCAATCAAACCTGTCCCTCCTCCGGTTGGATATAATATCCAATCAGGTAATTCCCACTCGAATTGCTCAGCCAATTCCAGTCCCATTGTCTTCTTACCCTCAATGCGATAGGGCTCCTTGAGTGTCGATACGTCGAACCACCCCATTTCACTCATTCCCTCACGAACGATTTTACCGCAATCATCAATTAACCCATCCACCGCATAAACATTGGCTCCATGGAGCAGGCATTCCTTCTGATTGATGATTGGTGTATCATCTGGCATAAAAACCCAACATTCCATGCCTCCTCGGGCAGCATAGGCAGCCAAAGCGCCACCCGCATTTCCAGCAGTCGGTGCAGCGAGGCGCTTCAGTCCGAGCTCTTTTGCCATCGTTACAGCCATCGCCATCCCTCGAGCCTTAAAGCTCCCGGTCGGCAATCGGCTTTCATCTTTAATCAAAAGATTCTCCAACCCGAATTCAGCCCCCAATCGGTTAACAGGTAAAATAGGCGTAATGGTTTCGGTCAATGAAACTATATTTTGGGGATCCTCAAGCGGTAGCAACTCAAGATACCTCCAAAGCGTGGGCGGCCTCCCGAAAAGAGCTTTCTTAGGAAATTCCTTTCGTATTAGATTCAGGTCATAACGAACCCAAAGAGGCCGGTTGCATTTGGTACATAAACCGTGAACTTTACCAGCGGGATATTCACTCTCGCAATTTGCACATTCCAGATGAGTTACAAAAGGCATGACCAAAGAAAACGCCCTCACAAACTCCAACTCAATGACAATCTATTGGGAAGGCAGGCTTGAATCTGTCTCGCCCTCTAGGCAGAGTCCGGTCATGGCGAAAAAGATTCGAATGGGCTTCATTGGAGTAGGCGCGATGGGCTCCAGTCATTTAGAATTATTCCACCACCAATGCGCCAAACAAGCCGAAGCCGTAGCTTTATGTGCGAACAATACTGAGCGCCTTCGTCGCGCACAGAAAATTGCACCCGACACTGAACTCTTCAAAAATGAACTGGCCCTCATCAAGTCTGATCTGGATGCTGTGGTGATTTCTTCACCCAACTTCACCCACGTCCCTCTCGCGCTTGAAGCCATAAAGGCTGGCAAACACGTTTTTCTCGAGAAACCAGTAGGCGTCACGACCGCAGAATGCCGCAAACTGTTGAGAGCCTCACAGAAAAGCGACCGCATCCTCATGATTGGCCACGAGCTGCGTTATTCACCCTACTTTGCCAAGATAAAACAGTTAATCGACAAAGGGGCGGTGGGTGTTCCTCAGATGGCCTGGTGTAAAGAATTTAGAGGACCTTTTCAGCCTAAGAGTCGGAATTGGATTCAGGACCGGCGTAAAAGTGGAGGCTGTCTGGTAGATAAAAATTGCCATCATTTTGACCTGATGAACTGGTGGCTAAACTCAAGACCTAAACGTGTGAGCGCTTTTGGCAGCAACGCCATCAACCGTGTAATCTCTGGACCTAACCAAGTACACGATCATGCAACCGCCAGCTGGGAATACTCCAACGGAGCCAAAGGCACATTACACCTCAGTCTTTTTGCCCACGAACCACCCAAAGAGACACTTGAAATGGGGATTGTAGGACTAGAAGGAGTCCTGCAAACAGATCTGGACAACCTCAAGTTACTTCTCTGGGAAAAAGGCAAACGCAAGGAAGAACCGAAGATTATCTCAGTAAAGGCAAAACGCGGCATCGGTTGGGGGGGGCATTTAGGCTTTGCGGAAATGCATCCGGCGTTTATTAAAGCCATACGCACCGGAGTACAGCCATTAACCTCCGTAGAGAATACGATTGATGGCACTCTTTTGGCGATTGCCGCTGAACAATCAATCCGGGAAAAAAAGATAATAAAAATAAACTAAATGAGCACACACCCGATCACTGAAGATCTCATAAATGGTACTATTGTTCGCGAGCCTGTGGGTGACGAACAAGGTTATTGGGCAGGCGCCCCCGGCTGGGTTTGGGACCAAACCGATAAAGCAGCCTATATATGTTACCGCATCCGCCGACCCCGCGGCGTGGAACCCGATCGAGGTGGAGAATCACGCATCGCCAGGACAACTGACTTTGAAAGCTTTGAAGATATCTGGTCGGTCCACAAGGACGCCTACAATTCAGCCTCTATTGAAAAGAGCACTCTCAAACGTGGCAAAGATGGACAGTTCCGATATTTCACCAGCTATGTTTCCCCTGAGGACGGCCGCTGGTGTACTACCATCAACAAGGCCCCCAACATCAAAGAACTCGACCCAAACAATACCCAACGTCTCTTTACAGCGACTGACCTTGGCTTGGAAGGAGTGAAGGATCCATGGATTCTGGAGGAAGACGGCAAGTATTCCTTGTTCCTGAGTGTTGCGATAGACACATCTACCACCAAAGACAGTTCTCACGACACTCTTGATATTTTCAATACTGGCGAATGTGTCAGTGCAACAGCACTCGCGACCTCCACCGACCTAGACAACTGGGATTGGCAGGGGGTTATCCTGAAGCCTGAAGGCGATACGGCTTGGGATAAATACTGCCGCCGGATCAACAGTGTCCTGCCTCTTAATGGGAAATATTATGCCTTCTATGATGGAAGCGAGGGTCACCACCAAAACTATGAGGAACGAACCGGCATGGCTGCATCAACTGACCTAAAAAACTGGACCATCCTAACCCCGGAAGAACCCTGCATCACCAGCCCGTACACAACCGGCTCTTTGCGCTATATTGACGCCCAACATCATGGGAAAGACATCCTCTTCATGTACGAACTCACCCGGGCTAATGGGGCCCATGAAATGCGGATGAAAAAGTTCCCTGCAGAGACCTTCAGCCTCGAATAAATCTATTCAGGCAAATCCTGCCCTTTTGTTTCCGGTAAAAAAGCCACTACTACCAAACCCAACAAGAACGTCGTCGCCAAAAGACTAAGCGCCTCCTTCATATCCAGGCCCTCCATCGCTTTAACCATACCTGAAAGAATTAACATTGGGGCAGCCACAATTCTCCCAACATTAAAGCAGAAACTCGTTCCCGTTGCCCTCAAGTGGTTCGGGAAGAGTTCAGGGAAATAAACGGCATAACCCGCATGCATACACAGCGTGAAAAACCCGAAAACCGGAAGGATATAGAGCAGTTGATCATAAGTTTGAGGCAAATAACAGGTTGCCGGAACGACAAGAAAAGCGCCTATATGAGCCAAGACGAAAGCTTTGCGCCGCCCCAACCATGCGCATAAAGGACCAAATGACAGCAGTCCAACCCCTGCCCCAGCGGTCTGAATAATTCCATAAGCAAACTTAGCTTTCGACGCTGCCTCCGCATCATTAAATCCCTCTGCAATTAACATTCCCTTAGCCAAACCTTGAGTCGCCACACCCACAGCCCAGAAGCTTGCCAAGCCTACAGCGGCCAATGCCATACCCAATAAGGCATGCTTCCTCCACCGATTATCACTAAACAAATCCAGATAACTTCCTGCCTTTTCATTCTTCTCCTTTGTAGCTTGCTGCCACCCTTCAGGCTCCTTCACTGAAGCACGTACCCAAATGACCAATAAAGCTGGAATGATCCCAATCAAATAAGCCAAACGCCATTGAGTACCCACTGCTATTCCGGCTATCGCAGCCATCCAGGTACCAATCACGCTCGAAGCATGGAAAATGCCCGAGGCATGGGTTCGGGCATGCTTGGGAAACACCTCGGCAACAAGAGCTGCAGCCACGGCCCATTCCCCCCCGACCCCCATGGCCACAAAAAAACGGAGCGTCGCCACCTGCCAAAGCTCGTTCACAAAATAAGTGAGACCGGCAAAAACAGAATAGGTCAGAATGGTTGCAATCATGATAGGGCGTCGACCATAACGATCGGCCAATGAACCGAAGAGTAGCCCCCCGACAGTCCCTCCCAAGAGGAACGCAGCTAAAAACCAATCCCCCCACTTTTTTACTGCCGCTGCCTTTGCCTCAGGATCTGCGACCCCAGAAAGCAGATCGTTGAGCATTTCACCCCGGGTGATATTAAAAATTTGCCCCTCGTAAACATCAAAGATCCAGCCTGCACAGGCGATAACAAGAATGAGCCACTGGTATCTTGTGATACCTTGGTACCACTTTTGTGACCCATTATTTTCATTACTTTCCATTATTCAAAATCCTTCGGACGTTTCAGCTTAAAGGTGCCAAAATCTTTTGAGGCACGATAATTCATATCAATCTTTGCAGCAGTGCCATTCCCATCATAACGGTAAACACCTCCCGCCAACCAGCCCAAGTCTGCCTTTCCCCTAAAGCTATATGAATTGCCACCCTGAGTAATGGCCATGTCCATGTCGTAAGGATAACTGATCGTTAAAAACCCCAATTTATATTTTGCGTGAAATCGGGTGTGGTAGGTATTCCCCTCCTTTTTAGTGATTAAACAACGCAAGGGACCTTCATGTTGGTTATAGTCACTATGCCAATCGCCAATCCACCTACCTTCAACGCCCTGCGCAGGCACCTGAGCCGCCTGTTTCCAATCCCGGTTGAAGGAGGAGCAGCCCCCCATCAGTAAAACAGCAGAAACAGATAGTATCAACGTACGCAAATTCATCTCGGAAAACTACCTTTGAACTTTCTCTCTTGCAATATTCAGCTTAGCGCAGCCCCACAATGCTGGCAGGGCCCCTTTTTGTCATTCTTCAGCCTTCCACTGCATTCACCACAAAAGAATCGCTTGGGTTTAATCAAGTATTGCCCAATTGAAGAGAGAATCATCCAGGCTACTAAAATTACAATAACGGCCTTTATCAACTCCGGCCGGGTGGTAAATGTAAGGGATTCGATCTTCAGGAAATCCAGTTTCATATTTGCAACCAAACCCAATGCAACCAAAGCAGCAAAATACATATATCCCTGATACCAGGGATTATCGCGGGCCTCAATAAGCGCCCAGGCTGCAGAGACCTTTTGATGCACAGTTTGAGTAGGCGCACTAGCAGGCTGGGAAATTGATGGTGGCGGATTCACGGATGAGGAATCACCCAAAGTCTCAGGCTCCAGTGGCAATGTAGCTGGCGCCACATGTACGGTAGTCCTTCCTCCAATCCATTCCTCAACGGCAGAAGCACTGGATGGTCTCAACGCAGGATCCTTCGCCAAACAAGCCATAATCATGGCACAAACAGCATCAGGAACCTCATTCTGCAAGCCAAGTTCAAGCAGACGTTCGGACAAGGGCTTGGGTTCTTCATTTAAAACCTGATGAGTAATGTCGCCTGCATAGAAGGGCGTCCGGCTGGTTAAGAGCTCATAAAAAGTGGAACCCAACGCATAAAGATCATCACTGGCACGTGGAACCTCCCCTTTCATCTGCTGAGGACTCATGTATACAGAGGTCCCACTCACACTGCCCTGCAATGAAGAACGGCTTAAACTTTCGGCCATCGTCGCCGCAATACCAAAATCGGCCAACTTGAGATTGCCAGACTGATCGACCAGCATGTTGGCGGGCTTCAGGTCACGATGCACAATTTTACTTCGATGAGCGTACTCAAGTGCATCGCAAAGCTGCGTCATCAACGGGCGTAAATTGGGCCAGCGGAATAGCTTCCCTTCCTGACCAATCCGCATCGAGCCCAAGTCCTTTCCATCAATGTATTCCAGCGTAAGAAAAGGGGACTCACTATCTGGCTGAATCAGGTCATGAATCCGAATTATATTGGGATGATTCAAGTGCCGACTCTTTTCCACCTCACGCAGGAGGTCATTCAAGGCCACCATATCGCCTGTGAGTTCGCCGGGAAGACGTTTGATGGCTATCTCCTGATTTAGCTCCTGATCTAGGGCCAACCAGACTTCTCCGCGCCCTCCCCTTCCAATTTGACGCATCAACTGGTAGCGACCTGCCAATATATCATTTTGACCCGACTCAATGGCTGAAGATGCGTGCATTTGCAGGTACCGATCGGCTACCTGAATGGTTTGGCCGGTGTAAATCTGTAATTTACCGAGGATTGCAGCCCCATCAAGATACACCCCGCCCGCAGTCGCCCCTCCAATATCCTCTATATACATTTTGCCACCTTTCACCTCCAAACGGGCGTGTTCTGAAACAATGGATCCGACATTGATCTGGCATGTGGAATCAGCCCCTATTAGGTAAACCCCATCACCCAACATGAATTCGTTGAGCACCAGCCCATCGGACTGGGCGACCAGAACCTTGATGGTATCAGCGGGCATGAAAAGAAAATGGCGGAGAGGGAGGGATTCGAACCCTCGTTACCTAAAAAAGGTAAACCAGTTTAGCAAACTAGCGCGTTCGACCACTCCGCCACCTCTCCGCGGGGTCGTATATGGGCGAATATGCAAGATTTGCTGCCCACGGTGCAAGAATCAATGAAGCCGGTGGATGAAAAATGGATAAAAAATCAAAAAATTTCCCGCCCTTCAGGGCTTAAATATCATTCTTAATAAACCACCCCCCTTCCTCATCTTGCATCTACTGCCTATCTGAGTAGAGTTGTCGCAATTAAAGAACAATACCCTTTGCTGGAACGTAGAACATACTAAGTAAGGGAAGTCATGGAGAACAAAAAGATTAGTAGTGGTTTGGAATTAAGTGTAAGTAAGCGACTGGTCCTTGTGGGCATAGCATCAATGGGGCTTGGTATTGTTATGGGTGTCCTTTACATGAAACAGCGACTCCAACAAGTGGTTGAGGTGAATTACATACACAACCTTAAGATAGAACATATGCAAAAGGAGATTCATGCACTCAAGCATCAGCATTCTGCCCAATGGCGAGCTGAAGGCAGCATGATAGTCAAAACCAACAAACCTCCCACCAGATTGGATAAATAATTATGAGTTGTGAAACTGATGTAAGCTTAACTTTGAAAAGAAAGAGGATTAACCTATTGAATAAAACTCTCTCTTTATAATGAGTTATCTTTTCTCTGAGAATTGGGGTTTAATAGTTTTTGGCACTTGTCTTTTTGCTGGTCTGGCGTGGTGCTTTTGCTTCTCCCAAGGGTGGGTTTCTCCCCCATCATACTTGGAGAAAGATAAGGAGGAGGAAGATAAGGACTAACCGATGAAAAAAATCGACATCAAATCCCTTATCATTGGCGCATTATTAGCCACTGCTATCTTCCTAGGGGTGATTTTCGTCTCGCGCGTGATGGCGGCGGGCGCATGAAGGACTCAAATTCCACAAAAAAGAAAGAGGACTAACAAATGAAAAACTCTCCTTACTCGAACATGAAACAGCTCCTCTTGATATGTGCGGTGGTGGCGTTGGTGGGGTGCGGTGAATCGGCAGAGGAGCAAGCTGCTAAAGCCAAGACCAAGGCTCAAGCGGGAGATACAGAAGCGCAATTCGTGCTTGGGGATATGTACCGGAATGGTCGAGGCGTGAAACAGGATTTCAAGGAAGCAGTTAAGTGGTTCCGCAAAGCTTCTGAACAGGGATATGCAGAAGCGCAATACGACCTTGGGTTGATGTACTACCATGGCATAGGTGTGGAGAGAGATATCCAAGAGTCAGAGACGTGGATGCGAAAAGCTGCCGAACAGGGTAATGCAGATGCGCAAAACTTCCTCAAAGAGGCTCAAAGTATAGATGTCGACGACTAGTCCTCCACTTGCCCTGACATGGGCCAATCGTTAGCCTCAAAGCCATGAAACAGCTCCTTTTGATATGTGCGGCGGTGGCGTTGGTGGGGTGTTCAACACCTGATCAACATGCTCCATTGGAGCCACAACACCTGCGGTCTGAACCAGCAACAAGACAAGTGCCTACTAAAGCTGAATCATGGTTATATCACTTTTTTGAGTTTTTCGGACCTTTCCTCGAGGCTTGGTTAAATACAGGTGTGCCAGAAAACGGTGAAACTTTGGTGTATTTGGTGTACTTTGAAGTAAGTGACGGAGCTGGCTCTCAATGACAACCCCACCCT
>CAZHJW010000047.1:12569-14950 GCA_964533265.1 uncultured Pedosphaera sp. | reverse complement strand
ACAATCCGATTCCATATAAGCCATCACTTACACGGTCAAAAAACGTCCTTCTATTAATGGAACTTAAGTTCATTTTAGTCCACGTACAAAAATGCTGCTGAGTTAAATAGTGCGTGGCAGACTGCCGCCAATGCCTTACTTCGCTGACCTGTTTCTTTGGCCACTACAAACTGACGTTCCAGTTCGCGCACCGATTCAATCATGCCTTCCAACTCTTTCTTGGTCGGCGGACGATTAACAATCTTTTCGTAGGCCAATAATATAGCCGGCTCAATCCCTTGAGCCTCCTTTTGAATCTGAGATGCCAGCTTACTGGCCAACCCATAAATGACCTTGTCATGCAGCAAATACAAGGGCTGCTGCACTACTGTGGAATTAACCCGAGCAACACAATTAGGATTCATAGTAGGTAAATCGAATGTTTCAAGGAGAGTCATCGTGTGGATTCGGCGTTGACGAATAAAAACACTGCGCCGCCATCCTCCATCCCCGGGTTTACCTGTAATATAATTTCGCCCATAAACCTGCACCTCATCCGCCTCCCCTCCCATTCGCATATTCAGGCGTCCAGAAATTGCAAGAAGCCCATCGTGCAACTCCTCCGCATCCAGTCGTCGCATGGGCATGCGTGAAAGCAACAAGTTATCCGGATCCTTCGATGCCGCTGTTTTGGTTTTGACTGAGGATTGCCGGTAAGCAGTGCTGGTACAAATAAGCCGGTGCAAGTGTTTAGTGCTCCACTTGTTTTCCACCAGTTCAACCGCCAGCCAATCGAGCAATTCCGGATGGGTGGGAGCAGCCCCCAGTTTCCCAAAGTTGTCTAGGCTGGAAACGATCCCTCTGCCAAAATGATGTTTCCATACGCGATTCACCCATACACGTGTAGTCAACGGATGATCGGAGCGAGTCATCCAGTGAGCGAGCGCCAAACGATTACCCGTTTTGTTTTTACCGACTGGCTTGGCCGGCTTGAATGGGTGATTGGAAAACACACTGGGAATGGCCGGCTTGACCAAAGCTCCCGGGCTCCCAGGATTTCCCCTCAAATTCACATAGGTCGGTGAAGATAGCCCCCGATCCCACAAGGCGCGAATAAGAGGTATCGTTTTCTTCTTTGTCTTTAGCTCATCGATTTTTTTCTTCAGATCCTTGCGTTCCTGCCCTTTGGCCGATTTAAACTTTTCATCCAGCAGCACCAGTTCTCCATCAATCTTTTCATTGTGAGCCTCGACCGCCTTTCTTTTCGCCGGCAAGGCAACCGGCAAATGTCGACGGGTACTGCCAGCCCATTGGTTTTTGAAGGGCTGGGGCGTAAGCCAATTGTATTCGTCATAAGCCGCCTTAAAAATGGCGGCAAAAGAATAATAATCACGCTGACTAATGGGATCGTATTTATGGTCATGGCATCTTGCACAACCCATTGTTAAACCAAGCACACCGCCGGCCAGAATCTGAAGTTCATCGCTAATCACTTCCAGCCGGTCCTCTACACGATTCACCGGGTTGGCACTGGTCCCATCGGGGGCCATGCGCAGGAAGCCGGTAGCAACCAGTTTTTCAATTACGTTTTCATCTACTGCATCAGCGTTTGCATAGTCCACCAACTCATCACCGGCAATTTGCTCAACCAAAAAATCGTTGTAAGGTTTGTCATTATTGAATGCTTTGATGACATAATCACGGTATTTCCACGCATAGTTTCGAATCATGTCCGCATTGCGTTTACCTTCCGAGTCTGCATAACCGGCCATATCCATCCAGTGTCGTCCCCAACGCACTCCATAAGCCGGTGAATCTAGAAGGCGGTTCACAACCTTCTCCAAGCCCCCCGGACTCTTATCCTTCACAAACGCCTCCATCTCCGCCAACGTCGGCGGCAGCCCGGTGAGATCGTAGGTTACCCGCCGCAGCAGCGTCAGTTTATCTGCCTGAACAGAGAATTTAAGACCCTTTGCCTCAAGCTTATAGAGCAAAAAGGCGTCTAACGGATTCCTAACCAACTTTTGCGCCTGTACCATTGGTGCCACAGGTCGAGTTGGTGGTTTGAATGACCAATGCTTTCGGGCTTCTATATCAATTTTGACAGGCTTAAGCTTCTGCTCCACTTCTGGAGCACCGGCAGCGATCCAATTGCGCAAAATTTGAAGTTCACGATCTTCCATCCTCTCAATCCCTGCCATGCTGATATTTTTATCCGGAGGACATTGGCGGGAGGTAATACGCTTGATCATCGCGCTTTCATTGGGCTTGCCGGAAACGAAGGCCTTGCCCTCGAGCATTGAGGACTTGGCGCGAAGGTCTAGCCCACCCTCTTGCGCATCCTGACCGTGACACATCACACAACGCCGCAGAAGAACAGGAATTACATCGTGCTGGCTCAC
>CAZHJW010000047.1:0-12469 GCA_964533265.1 uncultured Pedosphaera sp. | reverse complement strand
TACCCAGAGCCAACCTGGCAGGATCGAAACCGCGATCACTAGCATCCTTAAAACACCGGATCGCTTCTTCTTTATTCATCGTCGTACCGTAACCGTACCACATACAAACCCCTGCATTATACAGTGAAGGCATGTGGTTTTTCTCTGAAGCCCCAAGCCATGATCTATACGCCGCATCTGGTTCAACTGGATTGCCCCATTTACCGAAATAAGATATAAGAGCTAAATTATATCCCGCATCCGGGTCATCTCGGTAGAGATTTCGGTGGAGCATCCATGCTCTATATTGGGCGATACCTTTAGCATTGTACTTGGGCGGTTTTGAAATAGGCCTCTTTTTCGGCTGTGCGATCTCTACAGGGGACTCCGTTTTTGGCGATGCTGGAGGGCGTTCTTCCACAGTCTCTTGATTGGGTTCTTTGCTTATTTCAATCCACCATGTGGTCTTTAGTTTATTGCCTCGGTTGGATTCCCACTGATTCTCAGCACCCAACCCATTCCAAATGAAAACGCCTGAAGAGATCAGTAGCATAATCACAACAGTTACTACGCCAATCAAACTACCCCAACGTATCTGGATTCCATTTCGATCAGGTTGAATGACCTCACGGTATTCTTCCTTCTTTTTAAGCGGAATTAATATCCATAAATTGTTGGTCTTTCCCGGTATGACCGGAAAAGGGCGATTAGCCATACCTAAAATTAAAAGAAAGGAAATCGTGCCGAAGCCAAGCCAAAAAGCACCTTCAAAATCCAATGCCAAATCGACTAATCCGCCTAGTAGTGCTGCCCCAACCAAAAAACCAAACCCTTGCACCATTAGTTCTGGTGCTGATTTAACAACTGCAACAAGCAATAATGCCAACGTAAAGGAAATTGGAATCATCCACCATAAGTACAACCAATTTACTCCAAACATCAATGCTACCAAAACCGCGCCCACCCCCGAGAACATAAATAATAACGGCAGGTTAAACATCAATAAAGAGGTAACCACGAAAGGCTTGCGGCTAAGAGGTCTTGGACGATCTATTTGCTTGCCCGCCCCCCGAGTCCATACCATCCCGGCAATCAAACCAGCTACCAGTGACCATTTTACCCATAAATGAAACCAGCTTTGAATCGGATCCACTTTCCCCACAGACACGAACGCACCAAATACCAGGCCAAGAAAAACAATATGCCACAGTTTACGGAGTAAAAAGCGCGTGGTTGCAGAACCACTAGTCCAAGGCTCCACTTTCCGGTCCAAGGTCGGCATCAAATCCAGTCCAGCAGCTCCCAAGCCCATCACCAATGGTATCGTCAAGGCCATGCCCAATAACATCCACGGGATAAGTGACCAGGCTGAGTAATACAGATAACCCGATTGGCCCGCCACCTCGAAACCCCACTCTCTTGTATCCAGAACCAAAATCAATGCGCCGACTGCCCCAGCCACCAGAAAAACGCCTCCTTGAGAGGCAACAAAAGCCCTGAATCCACGCGTAAACTCAATATAGCCCTCTTTTGCTCCCGCCTGTAGAGTCTCGTCATCCGGAAAGCGTTTCTTCCTTGTTCGGCTGAGCTGAAATAGACCCAACCCCATCAAGCCAAATACCCCACAGACCGTGCCCAACCTGCCCGCATAACCTTCAGCCGGTTTAAATGGCTTGGCCTTTTGTGCTGGTGGTATCGGTTTCTCCGTTTCTTTTGTTTTGGGCGGAGGAACCGGTGGAATCACTACCGTTTTCTCAGGAGGATCAGGCTTTTTCTTTGCGATCGGTGAAGGCGGGTCACTAGAAGGCGTTTGCCAAACTGTGAGTCCCAAGAAAACAACGACAATCAGGCCGATACAAACCAGAGCGGCAATGCCTGCTCTTTTCTGGTTGTTTTGCATCCAATTCCAACTGCGCGAAGCGAGGGAGTCCTCCTTCTCGAGTTGACGGAAATAAACAAATCCAAAAGCCACACCTGAGACCAAAAGACTGCCCCAGAAAACCCACCCCAGAAGCGATGGCACCTTATCGTCACTTATAATTGTCAGGCCAAAATAAACCGAACCGACAATTGCGGCCAACATTCCCGAAAAGATCAAGATGTGGGTCGGGGCACTGGTATTTAACCAAACCTTGAATCCTGAGGGTTGGAGTAGAACCTCTGGCTTCGGCTCAGGTAGTACGACTTCGGGCTCCGGTTCGGGAACCACCACCTCCGGCTCAGGCACCTCCACAATTTCCGGAGTAGCCGTCTTCTGGAGACGCGCTTCAAGGGCGGCGCGTAATTTATCCAGGTCAACCGAACCATCAGTCGGCAACCGCAGCCTCAGCTTGAGGTCAGACTCGCTGCGCGGTTGATGGCGGGGTTTACTCATGGATCAACTGAAATCACGCCATAACTTGTCGAACTCGCGGGTGAAGGCTTTAATCAATCCACCATCATTTGTGATGAGAAAGTTTTCCTCGTTACTGAGTGAGGCAGAACGAGTCCAGTTATAACTACCGGTTAAAAGCTTACTTTTATCAAAGATGGCAAACTTGTGATGCATGTGGTGCTCAGACCGATCAACGCGCACAGGAACCCCAAACCGTTCAAAGCGGTCTATGTCCGAGCCCGCATCCATGGATTTTTCGTCATCACTGATTATCCGTATTTGCACCCGACGCCGATGCGCTTTTTCCACAGCTTCAGCAATGCGGTTGTCAGTAATGGTAAAGACACAGACATCCACTGTAGATCTGGCTTGAGAAAAGAGGTCAATAATTTTGCCCGCACAATTGTCGTCCGGACTAAAAAACGCAGATGCGGCTTCAGCTTTCCCCGCTCCGGGTAAATTCTCGGTAGGATGCAGCACCTTTACGGTGTCCTCCAGCCATTCCAGTGTCTGGAACCGCTGACCCGCATCTGCCTTTCCCAGTGCTTCGCGAGCCGCATCAAAAGCCATGCTTCGATACAACGCACGTTTTTGTTCATCCCGGCGAATATCGTCGATCAGGTCTCGGATTTCTCCGCGTTCTTTCCGTGAAAGCTGGAAATCTTCCAGCGTACTTTGTAGGAGGGACTTTACCTCGTGATCTTTCATAAAATTGGACTTTCTGCGCGCTGAATGCGGGGGCGTTGGGAATATTGATTGTACTGCGCGGACACGATGCCGCCAACGAAAAATGCCTGAATTATTAACCGAAAAAGGTTTCCTGAACCTTTTGTGTCCAGTAGAGTCGCCTCCACCCAACCGCTGAAGGAAAAACCCTTAACTCAAGGCACCGCCATGGCTAAGTTTTTAGAAAGATGGAAAAATAGAGTCGAGACCTACAAGGATAAGGCTGAGGAAATCCAAACCCTAATCCAGGAAGGAGCAGAGACAATCCGTGACATCCGTTCCGATGTGGAAAGCACGGTCGAGGACCTCAAGGCTGATAGCGAAGAAAAAATGATGGAAAGTCTGGAAATAATCCAGGACTCCGAACGTGTATTCAAGGAAGCAGGCTATACCCTGCACGCGTTGGAACTCGAAATGGGTTTCAACCCCAAGGTTCTGGCGGTCTTGAAACGTGAATCTAAGATAAGCGCCCACAAAAAAGAGCGACTGCTTAAGCAGCATGAGGACGACAAAATAATCAAGACGGTACTCACTTCCATCTTTAAAGCAGAAGCACTAGAGGACAAAGTTCACCTACGCCGACTCACCTTCAGTGAGGTGCATTTGGAAATGGGATTGGTTCCCGCGATCCACGTGCTGTGGGAAGACAAAACGGCGGGTATCGCAATTCCGTCACCCGCGGGCATCAGCGAAGCTTCCGCAGACGACTCCTTTATATCCAGTTCCTCATTCACAAGCGACTCCTCTCCATTTACGAGCTCTAGTTCTGTATTTTCCGATGACCCTGTTGAAGATGAGCCAGAAGAAGAGATTACAGCCGAGCCTGAACCGGTTGCTGAGGAAAAGGCATCTCCTGAACCAACCGTTGAAGCTGTGCCTGCCGATGTTGACGAGGAAAAAGTAGCTGCCCCTAAGGATCCGGAGGATGACAAATGGATCGATTTCCCTGATGTTTCCTTCACTCCCTAATAAAACTAAAAGGAATTAACCCAGCAAAAAGCCGGCTTCGTTTTAAAACGCAGTCGGCTTAAATTTTTACCCGGGGGTTCAACTTATCCCTCGGATGGTGCCGGAGGAATGTCTTCTTCAGAGCGAGGAGCCGGGGCTTCTTCCTTGGCAGGTTGTTGTGCCTGATTCAGTTGTTCAAGAATCTGGTTAATCAACTCATCACTATTCTGAGCCATTTGCGCATTCAAATCCACGACCACTTCACTAGGCTGCGCGGCTTTCAGGTCATCCTGCAAATCCTTGGTACGCATCTGGTAATCAGAAAACAAGTTGCCCACCTGTTGCAAGGCCACCTGCAGTTGTTGAGCCTGCATCACGGCCTGTGACTGGGTCAGTGCCTGGGTAAGCTCGGTGTTGCTGTTTTGAATAAACTCCAACATTTTATCCTGACGTTCAGCTAGCATCTGCTGGTTTTGTTCAGACAACGATGCAGCCTGATTGGAGTGATCCAGATACTTCTCAATGGCCCCGCTGATAGCCGCCAGATTCTCATCGGAAGCCGGTGTTGCAGGCGCACTGTCCTCTTCGCCTCCAGAAACAGGAGCTGCAGCCTGCTGATTTGCCAATCCCTCTGCCAGAGTCTGCCGCAAGTCTTCGAGCCTTTCGTCCATTCCACCCAAATCCAACGTGGTGGTTTGCGGCTTGGAAAGTTCATCCCTCAGTGTGCCTTCGATGGATTTCATCCCAAACTCTAAACTGCCGATTTGTTTAACCACTCTACCAACCGGATCATCCTTGTCGCCACCTCCGAGGAATTGGCCGCGGGTAAAGGTCCCTTTAATGTGTTCCCAACGCTCTTCTTCTTCTTCATTTAGCACACCGATGAGCTCCTTAAACTTGAGGAAATTGGCTTCTGCTCCCGTCGTTAAGGTCTGGCTTTCTCCCTTGTAATGGTCCAGCACCAAATCCATCAACTCCTGCTCGTTCATCATCGGTAGGACCTTTTCGGCCAGTCGATTCATGTTCCGATAGGAACCCTGCATCTTGAAGGCCGGTTCAGTGCGGTCCGCATCGTTTTGACCCGCACTCATGATGTACATTTGATTTACTTTGAGAACAACATCTCGCAGAACAATTAATTTCTCGAGAACAACCAGCATTTCCTCCTGTTCGTTCGCAGAGAAATTGCCTTGCAACTCCACCCCCTCGCGTTGGCCTGTTTCGGCCATACGGATGAACGCCTGAATATCTTTTTGCGCCGCTTTGGCCAAGGGCTGCAATGCCGGGTTGGAGGTAATGGAGTTCTCAAGGTAACTCCCTTCAAAGGCCTGTTCCCGACCCTTCATATCATCGCCCAGATTATAGGTGTCGGCACGGTTGGCGAGCATGTCCGGGATACGGAACTTCTCACCACTCTCGGTATAGGGGTTGCCAGCCATCACAACCACAACGCGCCGACCGCGCATATCGTAGGTCTTGGGCTGACCCCGCCACACACCCTCAATTTTGCGCTGGGCATCACAGAGGGAAATAAACTTCTGCAGGAACTCCGGATTACAGTGCTGAATATCGTCCACGTAGATCATGACGTTGTCACCCATCTCCAGAGCGAGATTTAGCTTTTTAACCTCTTCGCGTGCACCGGCATTGGGGGCCTCTTCGGGATCAAGCGAACTCACTTCATGCCCCAGCGCCGGACCATTGATCTTCATGAAGATCAGGCCCATGCGATTGGCCAAATACTCCATGAGAGTGGTCTTACCGTAACCGGGAGGTGAGATCAGTAAAAGCAGCCCCATGAGATCGGTACGTTTGGCATCACCGGACGCTCCAATCTGCTTGGCAAGGTTATCGCCCACAATCGGCAGATACACCTCGTCCACCAATTGGTTGCGCACAAAGGACGATAAGACCCGCGGCTCAAATTCATGGAGACGAAGTTCCTCTTTTTCCCCATCAATGAGTTTCTGTTTTAGTTCCTGATATTGCTCAAACCGAGGTACCGATTCGCGGGCAAACGCACCGAGCTTTTCCCGGAAGGTCAAATAATCAAAGGGATAATTACCTCCCTCCTCAACTGCATCGTGGGCCCCTTGAATGCCTTCAATTACCTGCTCCGTGGAAGCCTTTACAACAGCTTGTTTATGATGATGCCCACAGAAAATAAGGGCTGCGACCTCCTCAAGGTACTTGTTATCCCCGTTACGATCCAGCAGGAACCCCTTCACCCAATCGCGCACTAATTGATAATGACTAAGCGGATCACTCTTCAGCCGCTTCTGTGCCTTTTCAAAATCTGCCTCATTGCCCTTCTTAACCAAATGCCGCTCGAAGTCGGTGAGCAGTCCGTCAGCCTCCTGGCTCACCACCCAATCACGGCCATTAACATGCTCATAAAAGAGATACTGCCCTGCTGACTCGGCATCTTCGGCAGGAAACAACCCGGTTTCCTCTACGAAAGCCGTCACCATCTCACTCAACCCCGCAATGTAATCAGCCTGAGTCGGATCCCCTGGGAAGATTTCATTACGTGTGGCGAAACCCTCACATTTTGCCAACCAGAGTTTCTGAAGTTCCTCGTCACAAAACTTGTGCCAAAAGACCGCTGCACACGCACGAGCACGCGGGTAATACCGGGCAAGCTTTAACGCTGCCTGGGTGCTAAGCAGGGCCAATAAGATCTTTTCTGCATCCTGATCATGAATGCCTTTGGTGTAAGCCTCGGAATAACGGTCCCCCATGAAATCCTGAACGAGCTTAAGACGATCTTCAGCCGACAGCTCGGCCACTTCGGTCATCTTATCAATCCCCTCTTTCTCCAGCTTCTGCCAAAGGATATAAGCGAGATACTCTGCGCGATAAACTTCTTTATCTTCCGAGATCACCTGCTGATCCCAAACCTCGCGAGTAGCCAAAAACGCTTCATCGGTAATCTCATCAAAATATTGAGTCCCGGTAAGGTGTAAATTCTGGTCCTCACCACGCCGAACCATGGTCAGATCCAGAGGCTGGGAGTTCACGGCAAATTTGTGTTTACCGAACTGAATGACATTCTGGCCATCCACATAGAGCTCCTGCTTATCCTTGAGCTGCCGAACGGCTTCTTCATGAGTGCTCTTGAGCTGTGAGAGCAAACCTTCCGCCTCACCCGCCTTATCCAGATCCTGCAACTCCTGCACACGCTCGCGCAATGAATCGATCATTCGGTCACCAGCCATGTAACCATTGATGTCGTTGACATCCTCAAATGTCCCCAACTTGTGCTCAATGCTCTTGAGCATTCGATCGGCCGAAGTCGTCAGTGCGGCGGCCTTGCGGTTGCGTGCCTCCTCCAGCTGCAAACGTTTCTGTTCAAAAGCCGTCTCTAACTCCAAGCGCTTCTTGTCGAGCTGGTCGATGTATTCGGGGAAATCAGCAAAATTACCACCCAGATCCTCGAGTTGATTGAGGATGTTATTGAAGTACTCATCGCACTTCTCGGGTGAATCACTCATGTCCAGATAGTTCACCGCCGTCTGACTCATGAGCAGTATCTGGGCATTAAACTGTGCAGCCCCCTCAGCAGTCATCAGGGAGCGCATCTTGTTCTTAAGCGCCTCCTTGACCTGATTGACCACCTGATAAATTGCAGTGATCGCCTCAATAATGCGCGTCTGCTCGGTGGTATCGTCGATCGACAAGCTCCGCACAATGTCGATGAGCATCTCCAAATCCGATCCGGTGGTGGTAATTTCCTCCTCCAATTCCTTGCCATCGGAAACCTTAGTAACTCCTTCCACCTTGCCACGCTGTTCCTCGGCACGTTCACGGTAGGGATCCAGTGATTCAGGTTGCAGAAGGAATCCCACACATTTTTGTGACAAGGCTTCCACCTGCTCTTTTATCTGAGCTTCCAGCGCTTCCATTTCGGTCTTATCGATAAACCGAACCTCATCCTTGAGCGTGATAATCTCCCCTCGCATCCTGCGCAATCCCCCCAGATTCGCCACAAAAGCATCCACTGATCTGAAATCAGCCCGACCCACCTCACCAAAGAGCGTCTTTGCACGCTTCTGAATATCCGAAGACCGCTCTTTTGCCTCCAAACGCAACCGCCTTACTTTATCAAATTCCGCAATCGCCTTTTCCGCTGTCTCGGCGACACTTTTCAAAATATCTGTCAACCCAAGGGCAGCCTCATCCTTCAGCCAGGCAAAGGCATCGGGGATACCCTGCGCCTTGGAGGCCATATCGGCATAAAGATCGGCATAGGGAGATTCCTTCTGAATCAGGATTAGAACCTCATTACACTCAGCCAGGGCACGAACCACGGTTTTATTGCCCACTTGAAACAAAAATGATTCCCGATCGCCACTTTCAGGTTCGTTTCCCGGTTCATAAAACGGGGTTTGCCATAGCTGGATCATATGATGCTTGATCGCTTCTTCTTCAGCCCGAAAACTAATAATGTCGCCTCCCGGAAAGAGGGAAAATCCATTACAGGTAATGCGTTCGGTCACTTCCTGTTCAATTAAGCGGTAGGGCATCAGCACATAAAGCCCCGTCATCCGGTTAAGGAAAACATAGAGGAAATCTTCACCGTTTGGAGACTGCACAGTCCGCTCCAAAACCATGCTCCCCTCCTCAGCGTCATACATCTTGAGTTCCCCGGTGACCAGATAATAGCCATCAGGAAACATCAATCCGTGCTCCTCGGGAAGCATCACACAAGCCTGCCCCAAAGAATCCACACGATGCACATCCTGCAGTTTCTCATTAAAGATAAAGTACCGTGTTTCCTCTTCACGGAAGGGTTTAATCTTCAGCAGAATTAATGAACCTTGGATGGCATATTGAATTTCCGCATCACCCACCTGCTGGTTGCGATCCTGAACTTCCTCCGAATAAATTCCTTCACCCGTGGAAGTGCTATCCTCCACCTTAACGGTTAAATCACCGCCCACACACTCAACAAACACACGGTCTTCAATCGAGATATGGGGGTTCACCCCATGGCGCACCGCATTCCGGGAAGGCGTGCGCCACTCGAAATTGAATTGCTTGGGGAAAGCCTCCTGCTTGTATTTACTGTCCCCCCGATCACTCTCATAAACCAACTCGCCATCCTTATAGAGCCACTGGTACACCTTAAGGTCGTCCACTTTTTTGCCCGTCCGAAAAACCATATAGAGGTGCGGTCCTAAAATGGAAAACCGGTGAAACCTTGCTTCCTGAAAGATCTTGTACAGCTGCTGGATGGAATCAACAAACTCGGGGTCTTCAATCAGTTCCAGACTTTCTTCGGTAAACTTCTGCTCCTCTTCATTAAAATTATAGATGGCGAAAAGATCGGCGATCGTTCTTTGCTTGAGTCCCAGATCGGCATTGAACCCGAATAGAAATCGGTTATGCCCGAGCTGTATCATGTCCTGCGGCTCACACGATTGCTGTGTGGAGATACGATCCTGCTTCTTCAGCTCCAGCTTACGTGAACCAAAAACCTCCGCCCTCCGGGCATCCAATTCGCCCAGTTTCTCTCGCAACTGACCCCCCTGCTCGTTCAGCCGCTGCTTAATAAGATCGTAAGCGCCGCCCTCCAACGCCTCTGGAGCGCCTTCAACCTGAGTTCCACTGTCGGGCTCTTCCGCCATGGATTAAAATCCCCTGTGCCCACCCGGTTGCCCGGGCGGGCGGGGGTTGAATTTATTTTCCAGCCTTGTCGCCGAGGATTGTGCTAGCCAGTGAACTGCCGATTTCTGTGCCGCGCACCGCCTTCTGAGCCGTCTTCATCAGGCCACGCAGCGAGTTGTCATCTGTCTTGGAAACCATGGAGGCCAACAGCGCTGAGATCGTGAGATTCTTCACGTCCTCGGTCTTGAGGCCTGTAGTCTTAATCCAGCCGGCCAACTTGTTTTTCAGGTAATCCGGATCACCATTGAAGAAGGTATTCTTCACATCGGTGATGGTCTGGCTGCTGTCGACCAACCGGTCGACCACCTTGCCTTGGCTCACCGAACCCACGACACGGTCGAAGAAGTCCTGCTCGCCACCCACCAGATCGATGTTGGCACTCTTGAGCGCTTCTCCCACCACACGGGCCTGGGCATCTGCGATATCCTTCTTGACCGCAATATCGGCCAGTTCCACTGCCTTGTCCTTGTCCAGTTCCAAGCGGAATTCTTCGTGCTCCTGTGAAGCCTTGTTGAACTTCTCAATCGCCTTGGCCATCTCGGTTTTGGCCAGAGCCGCGGCCAGTCCCATTTCCTTGGCTCCCTTAGCCTCAGCCAATTTCACCGCTTCCACAGATTTACCTTCGGCCACCCCTTTGGCCTCGATGGCCTTACCATCGCCCTCACCTTCAGCTGCTTTGGCCTTGCCAGAAGCAAGCCCTTGAGCCTGGATGACGTCTGCCTCAGCCAATCCCTGCGCCTTTTCAGCAGCTGCATCCACCGTCTTGGCTTCAGCCTTGGCTTTTATCACGTTGGCCTCAGCATAACCGCTGGCAGACTGCATGGCTGCAGTTCCCTCAGCTTCCTGCTGCATGGCGTGGTTGCGTTTCTCACTGGCTTTTGCCTTGGCATCGGCTTCAATTTGAATTTCCTCGGCCTTTTGCTCGGCCTTCATCTTGTCTTTTTCAGCTGCGGTAATCCCCTCGTATTTATCGGCATCAGCTTTTTTCGAGCGCACATCATAATCAGCTGCTGCGGCAATGATATCCTTCTTTTGCTCAGCCTCAGCACGGGCTTGAGCTTCAATATTGAGAACCTCACGTGCACGTTCAGCTGTTCTCTTGGCTTCCTCATCCTTCTTGAGCTGCCCCTGGACAACCACTTCCTTCTGTGCAGCCTCCAAATCGGCGTTTTGCTTAGCTACATCTAGAGAACGCTCTATAATCGCTGCTTCCTTGTCCTGTTCTTCTACTCCAATGGTTCTCTCCCGTTCCACGGTGAAGTGCTGGCCTTCCTGGATTTTCTGCTGTTCTAGACGTAATAAATCCTTCTCCAAATCCACCTGCGCCTCCTGCACCGCACGGTCTTCATTAACCTTGCGAACTTTAATTAGCTCATCGGCTTGTATCTGTGCCATCTCAGCTTGCGAACGTGATTCCTGAACCACTTTTTCAGCAGCAGCCCCTTCGGTGGCTTTCGCTTCGTCCACCGCACGGGTGCGCGCCGCTAAATCCTCTTCATTCCGCTGGTCTAACGCACGTTTTTCCACCTCGGCATCAGTATCCTGATTCTTTATGTTGATCTCAGCAGAACGATTCTGGTCGTTCACCTCCTGCTCATTTCGCTTGTTCTGATCATTGATCTTAGCCTCTTTTTCGCGAGTACGCGCGTTGGTATCCTCCGTGGCTTTCGCAGTCTCCTCAGTAATTTTGCGGATACCCTCTGCATCCAGCACATTGGTGGGGTCATGTTGGTCGAGCGGAGTTTGCTCCAGATAATCAATGGCCACGTCGGTTAACAAATAACCGTCCAAGTCATGGCCTATAACATCAATGATCGACGAACGAAACTTTTGCCGTTCTGTGTAAAGGTTGCGAAATTCCATCAACTTACCGGCTGTCTTGAGTGCTTCAGAAAACTTCGCTTCAAAAAGTTCCTGCAGTTTTGCCGGGTCTGAGGCGCGCTCACACGTTACAGATTGGGCCACACGTTTCACTTCCTTGAAACGATCTTTGTGTGGCGCCTCCAAGGATGCTTCCAATATCGCACGCCCTTCAGCTGATTCTGGATCAACCTCCACACCCTCTGCATTTACGTAATGTACGGCCGGGAAATTCACCCGCATATAAAATGCCACCACGATATCAGCGCGTATATTATCAGAACAGATCAACCCATCTATTCCTTTACGCTCAATCTCCAGTCGCTTCACCGAGACATCCATCTCCTGATATTCGGTCACCAAAGGAATTCGGAAAATTGTCGTGTCCGACATTTCAATCCGACCCTTGCTGGGGGGCCATAGCGATATTCCCACTCGCACACCCACTTTACCGGGGGTCACTTTTTTGATGCAAAGTAAGATAAGTCCTGCTCCAAGAATTAGGCAGACCACTACAATGCCAATAACAACGGCAAGACCGCCAAGGGCAGCAATGGTGCCCGCTCCAAACATAGGTTCAATCATGGTTTTTTATAAGGTAGGTTGAGGTTTAGTATAAAAATAAAAATACGTGGTGACACCGGACACCAATCACGTTGGGGTACACTCCCTTTAAGGGTAGTGAAAGAATGGTGTCAGGCCTGAATGTAGCTACTAGTCAAGAGTCGCGCTACTATAATCTTACAGAAAGTTTATAGTCGCCCAAAATGAGCCCGCTTGACATTATTACCCACCCATGTTTGGCAAAATTAATACGGCTGTTTTAATAAAAGCCACGATTTTACTTTTTCCTCTCCTTGCATTTCCTCTCCCGGCGGCGGTTCCACTCCTTATGGACCGTCTCAATGATGA
>CAZHJW010000046.1:0-15100 GCA_964533265.1 uncultured Pedosphaera sp. | reverse complement strand
GGCAGGCTAGCGCAACCAGCAAATTATGGGGGCCATTTCTAGGTCATTTACTACACCTATCTTATGGAAAAAGCTCCCTTTTCAAAGTTATGAAAGAGCAAGTAGGAGGTCAATGGCAGGGCGGAGCGGTTAAATTCCCTCTACGTTTTGACTCAGGAATTATGCGCGGACGTTTTAACCCCGTGGATGGGCAACTTTACACGACCGGTCTACGTGTTTGGCAGTCCAATGGCGCCCGTTACGGAGCATTTCATCGGGTCCGGTATACAGGACAACCGGTGCACATGCCCCTTCGCATGAATGTTGTCAAAAACGGGATCAGCATAACTTTTACCAACGCTCTTGATGCCACTTCTGCAGTAGACGACCAAAATTGGGCTGTTGACCGTTGGAATTATCAATGGACAAAAAACTACGGCTCCAAGATGTATTCAGTGGAGGATCCAGAAAAGGAAGTAGGCAACAAAAAACAGGGCGCTTTTGGCGGCGATCCCGTCCCGATAAGGGGCATCAAGTTACTTGATAAGAAAACCGTTTTTCTCGAAATTGAAAACATAAAACAGGTTATGCAATCAAGAATCCGTTACAACATAAAGGCGGATGACAAAACCGTAATCAAACAGGAAATCTTTCATACCATCAACCGCGTTCCGGAAAAATAAATGACCGACTATCCTTTACGCACTAGCCGGCAAATTCGTCAGGATTTTTTGGATTTTTTCAAAAAGAAACAGCATGCCATTGTTCCTTCGGCTAGCCTAATGCCGACGGCTCCAAATCTTCTTTTCACCAACGCCGGCATGAATCAGTTTGTACCTATTTTTCTTGGTGAACAAAGTTGCCCCTATACACCGGGGAGAGTTGTTGACACACAGAAGTGTATACGTGCAGGAGGAAAACACAACGATCTGGAGGATGTGGGCATGGACACCTATCACCACACATTTTTTGAGATGCTTGGCAACTGGTCCTTCGGAGATTACTTCAAAGAAGAATCAATCCATTGGGCATGGGAGTTACTGACTGAAGTTTGGGGGTTTCCAAAAGAACGACTCTACGCAACGGTATACAACCCTGGAGAGGGCGACCCCGGCGAATTTGACCAGGAGTCATATAATAATTGGGTAGAGATTTTCACGGCCGCCAAACTTGATCCTGCAGTGCACATTGTCAATGGAAACAAAAGGGATAATTTTTGGATGATGGGAGAGACCGGACCATGCGGGCCGTGCAGTGAGTTGCATATCGACCTCACTCCTGAAGGCAAAACCGAAGGCAACTTGGTCAACTCCGACAGTGGTCAATGCATCGAAATTTGGAACCTTGTATTCATCCAATATAACGCTGATAAAGACGGCTCCTTCACCCAACTAAACGCCAAACATGTCGATACTGGCATGGGCTTTGAACGCGTAGCTGCCGTCATCCAATCAACAAATAACTTTACCGATTTCAGCAAACCGGTCTCCAATTATGACACAGATGTATTCAGCTCAATCTTTGGCGAACTCGAAAGATTGAGCGGTAAAAAATACACTTCCACACTTCCAAGCCAAAACCAAACTGAACAGGAGAAAATTGATATAGCTTTTCGTGTAGTTGGAGACCACATACGCACACTGAGCTTTTCTATCGCAGACGGAATCCTTCCCGGCAATAACGATCGCAATTATGTTCTTCGGCGCATTCTTCGCCGAGCCGTCAGATACGGACGTACTCTTGGTTTCCGAGACCCCTTCTTTTACCGGCTCGTCGGCGTACTAACCGAATCCATGGGTGAAATATTTCCAGAGATTCGACAACGTCGCGAACTCATCGAACAGACCATTCACAGCGAAGAGAAATCATTCAATAAAACTTTGGACCGTGGCATTGAGCTTTTTCATGAAGAAGTCCTACTCCTCGGAAACAAAAAGATACTTTCGAGTGAATTCGCTTTTAAACTTTATGATACCTACGGTTTTCCTCTCGATCTTACCGAGCTAATGGCTAGAGAATCTGGACTCACAATTAATGTAGCCGGATTTAAAAAATTAATGGAAAACCAGCGTGCACGTGCCCGATCATCCCAAAAGAAGGAGGTTATCAGTGTCTCTACACTGTCTTCAGAAGTTCGAACTGATTTTGTTGGTTTTGATGATTTAAGTTGCTCTGCGACCGTGCTTGAAGTCATCGAAGAAAAAGAACGTATCGCACTAATTCTGGACCGATCCCCATTCTATGCTGAAATGGGCGGGCAGGTAGGCGACGTAGGCAGGCTTTTGATCGATGAAGCTGAGTGGATGGTCACGGATACGCAAAAAATTGGCGATGCCTTTCTACATTTCATAAAAGGCAAAAACATCCCGGAACAAGGTTCCAAAGCGCAACTACAAGTAGATTTAGCAAAACGGACGGCGACTCAACGCCATCATACCGCAACACATCTTTTTCATTGGGCTCTTAACGAAGTCGCTAGTCCTCATACTTCACAGAAAGGCTCCTATGTTGGCCCCGACAAGCTAACCTTTGACTTCAATAGCCAGGCTCTTTCAAGTGATCAGCTCAAGACCATCGAGAAACTGGTGAACCAACGCATTCTTGAAAACACCCCTGTAAGCTCTACCGTGCTACTAAAAAAAGAGATTTCCGGTCGTGAAGATATCATTCAATTTTTCGGCGACAAATACGGTGAAAAGGTGCGCGTAGTACAGATCGGAGGCGCAACCGATATGCTGGATGGTTTCTCCATGGAACTATGCGGGGGAACACACACTCGTTCCACAGGAGAAATCGGCCTTTTTCGCATTATTAGTGAATCGGCCGTCGCAGCAGGGGTACGGCGTATAGAAGGAATCGCAGGTTTGGTTGCTGCCGAACAGGCACGTGTTGACCATCAGCGTGTTACAGATTTAGCCGAGCTACTAAATTCACCGATAAAAGATATCGAAAAGAAAATTGAACAGTCTTTAGTGCACAGCAAAAGGCTGGAAAAGCAACTGAAAGCTCTACAGCAAACACGGGCCTCTGAAACAGCAAATAGGCTTGTTGAAACGGCGAAAATCTCCGGAACAACGTCATATATCACCGCTCATCTAGGTTCGGTTGATGCAGATTTCATGCAAGCGGTGTCCAACTCCCTAAAAGGTCAGTTCGATGGAGTTGCCGTCCTCGGAACAGTAACCAAGGGCAATGTGGCACTCGTCGTCACCGTGCCGGACAAACTTACCAACGTAGCCCAAGCTGGAAAGATCATACAAGTTATCGCTCCAATCATCGGAGGGAAGGGCGGGGGTAATTCGACGCAGGCACAAGGAGGCGGCAAGAACCCCGACAACCTAAACGTCGCCCTGGCAGAAGTGCCAATATTTTTATCCAAAAAAAATGCCGATTAAAAAATCAAAAACCCCCTCGAAAAAGGCGGTGAGCTTAAAATCACCATTCGATCCAATTGAATCGATCATCACAGATATACGACGAGGCAAGATGGTGGTTGTCGTGGATGACGAAGATCGCGAAAACGAAGGAGATCTCATCATGGCAGCCGAACACGCTACTGCCAAGGCGGTTAACTTTATGGCGAAACACGGCAGAGGTTTAATTTGTGTGCCCACCACTGAAGACCGACTCAGACAGCTTGGCATTGAACGAATGGTTCCACGCAATCAGGAATCTTTTCAGACCGATTTTCAGGTAAGCGTAGATTCAGCCGACGACATTACTACAGGCATTAGCGCCAAAGACCGATCCAAAACTATTCAAACCTTAGCTGATCCTACAGCCTTGCCCGAAGACCTTGTACAGCCGGGACATGTTTTCCCGTTGCGGTCCCGGCCTGGTGGCGTGCTCCAACGCGCAGGACATACTGAAGCGGCCGTTGACTTGGCCAGACTGTCCGAATGCAGACCCATAGGCGTGATATGCGAGATTATGGATGACCGTGGTAATATGGCGAGGCTTCCACAGCTAAAACGTTTTGCTAAAAAACACAAACTTAAGATTTGCTCGATAGAAGAACTTATCGCCTACAGACGCAACCGTGAAAAGCTAGTTGAAAAAGTGGAAGTGGTTAATCTCCCCAGTGAGCATGGTGATTTTAAGCTGCACCTTTACCGGAGCACAATCGATGACCAACATCACATCGCGCTTGTTCATGGTAATGTCGATCAAGAAAATAGTGTGATAGTGCGAGTGCACAGCGAATGTCTTACCGGTGATGTTTTCGGGAGCCTCCGTTGCGATTGCGGCCCTCAATTAGAGGATGCAACTCGGCACATCGTCTCTGCCGGTGCAGGCGTAATTGTTTACATGCGGCAAGAAGGACGAGGGATAGGGTTGGGGCCAAAAATTCACGCCTACAAATTACAGGAGGAAGGTCTCGACACAGTTGAAGCCAACAAAAAGCTTGGGTTTGATATGGACCTCCGTGAATACGGCCTTGGCGCACAGATTCTTGCTGATTTAGGAGTAAAACGGATTCGACTCTTAACCAACAACCCCAGAAAGGTGGTTGGCCTGGATGGGCATGGCTTGGAAATCATCGAACAACTGCCTATCAAAATATCACCCAACAAACACAACAAACAATATCTTAGTACCAAACGCCAAAAGATGGGGCACGAAATCTAAAATGTTGCAACAGACCACTCGTAAAACGTCCCGCATTAAACCAGCTCGCATTGCAATCGTGGCATCAGCATATAATGCAGAGTATGTAGATGGCATGATTGATGCCGCGTTGCCCGTGCTTTCAGCCGGTGGGGTCGAGAAAACGGAATTGATCCGTGTTCCAGGCGCCTTTGAGATTCCAATAGTGGCTCGCAAACTTGCCTGCCGCAAACGTCTACGCCCTGAGGCAATCTTATGTTTTGGTGTTATCCTGAGAGGCAAAACCACCCATGCCGAACATATAGGTCACTGCGTCAGTCAATCTTTAGCCGGTATAGCTATAGACACCGAGGTGCCAATGGTTCACGAAGTCTTATTACTTGAAAACAGGTCACAGGCTAAAACTCGTTGCACTTCGACCGGAACAAACCGAGGTGCAGAAGCGGCTCACACTGCTCTCACCATGGTAAAAATTTTGAGAGAATTAAGCTGAAATTGCCTTCAATTCAGAGCTAAACCAAATGGAAAAGTTTGTGAATTTTTTCACAAATCACTTGCCGTTCACGGTTGCGAAATGATAGTTTTCTCGGCAAGGGAGTGGCGGCGGCCTCTTGAAGATTGTCCAAAAAACCGAACCTAACTCTGCTAATTGAACCCTGATGGCGACCCAAAAACACAGTGATTGGCTTCAACGTTTTGCCATCTTTACAGTGTTGTGCACCTTGCTGCTTATCGGCATGGGCGGGCTGGTCACCAGCAAAGGGGTGGGGGACGCCGTGCCGGACTGGCCTACAAGCTTTGGATACAACATGTTCTTGTTGCCAGCCTCGCAATGGATTGGCCAGTTCGGGATTTTTGAGGAGCATTCCCATCGACTCATTGCTTCTGTGGTTGGTCTGCTTACAGCGATTCTGACCATTTGGCTTTGGGTCCGGGAAACAACCGGCCAAACCCGCGTTATGGCACTGACAGGAATAACGGCGATACTCCTTACCACGGGATTAGTCATGGGCATCCGAAATCCGGCCCTGTTCTATTTATTGGGAGCATTGGCGATGACCTTGGCGGCATTCAGTGCTTGGAAAATTTTTAATCAACCCAGTGCTCTGCGCTGGTGGGCCATGCTCGCATTCGGCATGGTCATCGTGCAGGGCACGCTGGGTGGAGGACGAGTGGCAGAAAAAATTACTGAACTGGGCATTTTTCACGGAACCCTGGCGCAAATCTTTCTCGTTGTGATCGCCACCTTGGCACTCTTTAACAGCCGTTGGTGGAAACAGGCTCCCGCCGCCGATAGGGAAAGCAAACGGGCGCCACGGGTGGTGAGGTCGCATTTCTTTTACGCGTCCATTCTTATTTTTCTGCAACTGGTGCTGGGTGCCACCATGCGACACCAACACGCCGGCTTGCCAGTCTGGGATTTCCCGGCAGCGCACGGACAGATTTGGCCGAAAACTTCTGACGCCCACCTTGCAGTCTATAACCAAAATCGATCAGATCTCCAACGGCAACTCCACGCACACGGCCATACTCTAGACAGCGACGGTCATCCCACGATTCATCTGCACCGGGGCAAAGACATCACGGCGAAGCAGGTGCACTTGCACATGTCCCACCGGGTCATGGCGGTGCTGATACTGTTGACGGTCATCGGAGCGGCAATTGTTACCCATCGACGGCTCGGGGCAGGGCATCCCTTGAGCAAGCTAAGCCTGGGCTGGGCAGGACTCATTCTGTTGCAAGCCACATTGGGCGCCCTCACCGTTTTGAAATATAAGCCGGCGGACATCGCTACGTTGCATGTGTTGTGCGGCGCGCTGGCGTTATTGACGGGCGTGATGGGCACGGTCATTTCACGATTCAAATATTTGCCGACGCAAAACCAAGAGGCGTTGCCCTTGACGGAACTGAAGGAGGCCACCTCTTGAGCAACCAACATTCCATTGCCCGCACTGAAGGCGCTTTCCAGCGCCAATGGACGATATGGGCGGAACTGGTGAAGCTGAGGCTCACGGTGATGGTGCTTATCACCACGGGCATGGGCTTTTACCTCGCCTCAGGGCAGGCACTGGATTGGGTGCTGCTGTTGCAGGCGTTGCTGGGCACTGGTCTGGTGGCGTGCGGTGCGGCGGCACTGAACCAGTATATCGAGAAGGATTTTGATTCGCGCATGCCAAGGACAGCCGGTCGGCCGGTGCCTTCGGGCAAAATCGCACCCGAAATCGCACTGCTGGCGGGAGGGGCAATGTCTGCGATTGGTTTGATATATCTTGCCCAAACAGTGAATCTTATTACCAGTGTGATAGGTGCAGTAACACTGGTATCATACATCGCAGTCTACACTCCTCTCAAGAGGGTTACTTCGCTAAACACTTTAGTTGGAGCCATTCCTGGAGCATTGCCTCCTCTGATGGGATGGACAGCGGCAACTGGCCGTGATGGAACCATCGGACCTGAGGGCTGGGCGTTGGTAGCAATTCTCTTCTTCTGGCAATTGCCACACTTTCTTGCGATTGCCTGGATGTACAGGGAAGATTACATGCAAGCCGGTTTTAAAATGATTTCTGCTGGCGAGAATGGCGCCACCTACACAGGTCGCTCAGCCCTCTTCTATTCTCTAGCACTAATTCCAGCAGCAATTTCCCCCTGTTTAATGGAAATATCTGGTGTAATTTATTGTACAGGTGCAATCATTTTGAGCCTAGGATTTGTGGCGTTAAGCTGGAAATTTTCACGAGAAATGACATTGGAATCTGCCCGTCGCCTGTTTTACTATTCGCTCCTTTACCTTCCCTTCCTGTTAGGGTTGATGATCTGGGACCGAACTGCTTAAGAAATAGAAATGGAAACCACAACGCAAACTGATGTTTCGCACGAAGATCATCATGATGCCCATGAGGGTCATGATCACGGCAGTCAGCATTTCATGACCAAATACATCTTTTCCTCCGACCACAAGGTGATCGGAATTCAGTACGGTGTTACCTCGCTGGTTTTTTTGATGATCGGATTTCTCTTGATTATGGCCATGCGGTGGCAAATCGCGAAACCCGGAGAGCCGATCCCAGTCATGGGAGCCGTTCTTGAACATGTTTACGCTCATAATAACGCAGGCGAGCCAGTGTTTAAGGATGGCATCATGTCCTCTGATGCCTACAACCAATTTGGTGCAATGCATGGAACGATTATGGTGTTTCTTGCTATTGTGCCTTTGGGCTTTGCGGCTTTTGGGAATTATGTCGTACCACTCCAAATAGGTGCGCCAGACATGTGTTTTCCAAGAGTTAATATGGCGAGCTATTGGGCTTTCTTTGCAGGATGTGTCGTCATGACAGTCAGCTTCTTTATACCTGGAGGGGCAGCGCAAGCGGGATGGACATCCTATTCGCCCTTAGCATCTGTTATACCGACTGACGGCCAAAGCTACTGGCTTATTGGCATGGTGTTATTGATCACCTCCTCGCTGCTCGGAGCGGTTAACTTTATTGCTACGATCATCCAGCTTCGCTCTCCAGGGATGACTTGGTTTCGCATGCCGTTTTTCGTCTGGGCGCAGTTTGTAACAGCTTTCCTCCTTCTTTTGGCCTTCCCTCCTTTAGAAGCTGCCGGAATCATGCAATTGATGGACCGAGTATGCGACACCAGCTTTTTCCTGCCTTCAGGCGTTTTTGACACTGGCTCAACTCCCATGGCCGTCTCCGGCGGAGGTAGTCCACTTTTATGGCAACACTTGTTCTGGTTTCTGGGGCATCCTGAAGTGTACGTCTTGATCCTGCCCGCTATTGGAATTGTGGCTGAGATCCTGTGCAATAGTGCACGCAGACCTTTATGGGGATATAAGGTTATGGTAGGTGCCGTATTAGTACTAGGGTTCCTTTCCTTTATCGTGTGGGCTCATCATATGTACCTTACTGGTATGAGCTCAACAGTAGCGACCTTCTTCCAGACAACCACAATGATTATTTCGATCCCCTCGGTGATTTTACTCACTTGTCTCTTCATGACACTATGGAAGGGCTCCATTAAATTCACCACTGCCTCCATGTTCGCTTTAGCATTTTTGCCAATGTTTGGTATAGGAGGACTAACTGGCCTGCCACTTGGATTCAGCTTCACGGATCTCCATTTACATGACTCCTACTACGTGATCGCCCACTTCCACTACGTCGTGGCTCCTGGGTCGATATTTGCCCTGCTCGCCGGCATTTACTATTGGTTTCCAAAAATGACCGGGCGCAGCATGAATGAATATTGGGGTAAAGTTCACTTCTGGGGTTCATTAATATTCATGAACATTATCTTTATGCCGATGTTTGTGCAGGGCTTTGCGGGACTCAGCCGCCGAATGAGTGACGGCGGCGCAACCTACTCATTGGTTCAGAATCCAGACGTCACCTCCGGCGCACTATCACAACTAATCATCAACCTAAACGAATATATCACAATGGGCGCATTTGGCATGTTCCTTGTGCAAATCGTTTTTGTGATTAATTTCTTTTACAGTATCCGACACGGCGAAAAGGTAACAGGTGATAACCCTCCTGACTCTACTACATTGGAATGGCAAACCCCGACTCCACCTCCACATGGAAACTTTGCCACACCGCCCGAAGTTTATGGCGAACCCTATGCTTACAGTGTGCCGGGAGCCGATACTGACTTCATACCTCAAACTGAAAAGAATAGGCCAGAGGCCGTTTGAACACAGGATCGATTTAAATGGAAATACCTCACAACTCAACTGCGCGACCTGACACAGGTTTGTACAATGGTAAGGTTGGTATCTGGCTCTTTCTCGCTTCTGAAATCATGCTCTTTGGAGCCGTTTTTTCAGCATACGTTCTTTTACGAGTAGGAGCCGATCCAGGCATTTGGAGTATGGGCCTTATGAACAAATGGGTGGGCGCATTTAACACCCTTATCTTGATTGCTTCCTCCGCCACTATTGTATTGGCATGGGTTTCCTTAAAGCTCAGAGATTGGGACGCATACAGATTTTGGAAAATTTTAACCGTCGTCTTCGCTGCAACATTTCTCATCGTCAAATGGAGTTATGAGTGGCCGGCTAAATTTACTCATTACGATATTACTTTTAAGTCCGATGAAAAAGCCGTTGAGGTTTTTTCTAGCCCGAATTTCCTCGGTGACAACTATGAGAAAAAACTCAGGGAAGTATGGCACAAGCGTTTTGATCGGGACAAAAAAGACTGGAATAAAGTGGCCTTAAAGGACAAGCCTTTGGACGGGCACATTGTTGGTTACTACACCAAAAACGAAAAGGGCGAGGAGCAACATCATCCTGTCGGAGAAGCCTTTGGCCTTTCCTTCTGGAGCCATGCTTTGGCTTGGCGATATGACGAAAAAAATGAAGGCAGGACGGTAGGGGCTAAACGTGATACATTCATCGAGCGCGGGGTCACAGCAATAGATTTCGTGCCTGCGCACGGTACTTGGCCAGAACCAAAACATGCTGACTCAGGTCTAATCCGCTACGCGGAAGCAAAGAGCGACTCTACTCACGACGGAGGTTCCCTCGGGAAAGGAAATCACCATCATTCCATGCGTATTGAACGTTCTCAAATGAGTCGGTTGTCCAGTTATGAACCTGCTCACAGTACTTTCTTTGCTACATACTACACGCTAACAGGGCTTCATGCCCTCCACGTATTTGGGGGTATTCTTGTGATGCTATATCATTTACTTCCGATCAGTCGCCGCGTTTACGAATCAGATCCGGAACGCTTTACCAACCGTATTGAAATCACCGGGCTATTCTGGCATTTTGTCGACTTGGTCTGGATTTTTCTATTCCCAATCCTTTACCTATTGTAACGACCTATGTCAGACGATCATTCTCCAGAATATTACAAAGGCGAGTTCAAACGCATAATATGGGCTGTAGGAGCCATTCTGATTGTGGGCACAATAGTTTCTTTTACCGTTGATTACAAATGGGCCGATGACCTCAAATTCCGAACAGCCCTGATTTTTGGCCTAGGCATTGCATGTATTAAGGCCACTGCCGTCATCCTCTATTTCATGCACTTAAAATGGGATATTAAATTTAAAACCATCAGCATTACCATGCTCTGCACAATCATCTTCTTCATCGGCATGATGGCGCTAACTGTTGGGAGCGAGATTGATTTAGTTAAACCTGGTCAGGATGATACAACTTGGGTTCACGGGGAACATAAACCAAAAGACGACCAACCAACCGAAGTTCTCCCATCCACAAAATAATGTCCTTAAAAGCCTTCCATTTGATATTTGTTATTGCCTCCATCCTGCTTGGCTTGGGTGTCGGAGGTTGGGGAATCATGGAGTACCGGGCAAACGGAGAAATTAGCGCACTAATTATGGGCCTGGTTTTCCTCATAATGGGAGTTACACTCATGATCTACGGAAATCGCATGCTAAAGAAAACAAAGCATATTGGTTATTTGACTTTATTCCTAATATTCGGACTAAAACAGAATGCACTAGCCTGTACGGCCTGTTATGGAGAATCAGACTCCCCAATGGCCGAAGGAATGAATGCTGGCATCCTCTTCCTATTAGTAGTTATAGGAGGCACACTGGCAGCCATTGCTGGTTTCTTTTTATTCATCATGCGACGGGCGCAAATCCAAGCCGCACGTGATAAGTTGCTTCGCAACCCAGAACACCTTGGCATTAGAAGCATGGATTTAAGTAAAAGCACATCCATTACTCGACAAATTTCCTGACCCAACAAGATGAAACAAAAATTCTTAATTTGGGCGTTTGCCGCAATCATAGGCATGGTTTTGGCCGTTGTGGCGGTTGAATACATGAAGGTTGATGGCAACTTCACCAAACTCGATCCCACTGTCGAATACGTAATGCTTTCCTTGTTTAAATCCCCTCCTCCAGTCACGGATCATGGATGGAACGTGGATCGTGTAATAGTTTTTGTCCATCTACTTATGGGCGTCCTATTTGTTGGCTGGACCTTATACTTTGTTCTAGCCCTGATTAAATTCAATGAAAAGGCACATCCAAAAGCTGACTACCATGGTGTAAAATCCAAGATTGGAACCACGCTTGCAGAATATGGAGTTATCGTCGCCGAGGTGGTGTTAATCGCCAGTTTTGCAGTCCCGCTCTGGGCCGATGTCATGGATGAAGAAAAGATAGCTGAAATCAAAGCCGCTTCTAAGAACAAAAAGGACGGGCTTGAACTGCATATTCTGGCCAAACAGTTCGACTGGAACGCCCGGTATGCCGGCAATGACGGCCAGTTTGCCAGCCAATCCCTTCTTTATGCCAACAAGGTGGACAACCCCTTCGGCCTAGACCCAAATGACTCAACAATTGATGATGTCACAGTTCTTACTGCGCGGAGCAAGGAGAACGCGATTGTCGTACCATGGGATCGCTCAGTTGCACTAAAAATCTCCTCAATGGATGTGATCCATTCATTCAAGGTTCTCCCTATTAGAGTTTGTAAGGATGCTATACCAGGACTGCAGCTTCCAATTCACTTCAAAATCAACCCTGAGCATATTAAAGATAGTGAGGGTAAATTCATGGACGGAAAGGATGATGAACATATTTATTTGATTACATGCGCTCAATTATGCGGTGACGGTCACGGGTACATGAATGGATACATAAAGGCAGTTCATCCAGACAAATTTGACGAATGGCATAGAGAGCAGAGTCAGGCGGAACTTAAAAAGCGAGTAGATGCCAAGAAGGATATATCATCCAAATAAACCTCTATAATGCGGCCTCGTTATGGCCCCTAAATTCAATATAAAGGACTTCATTCAATCGCTTCTCTTTGGCTTTTTGATTGTTATCGTTGGTGCCTACTTTTTTTTAAGTAAGGATGAGAGTTACTCCCCGAGCACTCAACCTACCATAGAACTCGCGGTTAATGATAAGTCCAATTTCTTACCCGTTATCAGTAAGGTTGCCCCCTTTAGTCTCACCAACCATTTAGGTAATCCGCTTACTGAAACTAACGTCTTGGGCAGCCCCTGGTTGGCAAATGTCATATTCACCAGATGCCCCACTGTGTGCCCGCGCATTACACAAACGATTGCCAAAATAATCCCTCAACTTCCAGAGCAATTCTCCATTTTATCGATCACCACTGATCCAGATTTTGACACAGCCCCCAGGCTCAAAGAGTTCATGAATTTGCACGGAGTTAAAAAGGCAAATTGGCATTTTGTTACAGGGACCAAAAAGAAACTGATGAACCTCATGGTGAGAGATTTAAAAATGATTTCTATACCAAAAGATGCCAAAGAGAGAGATAACCCAAGCGATCTATTCGTTCACAGCAACCTATTGATTCTTGTCGACTCAAAAGGAAGAGTTCGAAAATCCTTTGAATCAGACTCAAAAACGTTGATCACTGATATTAAGAAAGCTCTCACAAAACTGAAGAATCCTGATTAATGAATGTAGATCAAATGCCATCAATTAATGCCGCTTTAAACGCGTTAGCCACGCTGTTTCTGCTGCTAGGCTACATTTGCATCAAGCGCGACAAAAAAGACGCCCACAAAAAATTAATGATTGCGGCATTTACTACCTCAACCATTTTTTTGGCGTGTTATTTGTGGTATCATTATAACTCCGCACTTCACACCGTACTCAGGCATCCGGTTCCGGCCATTAACTACATTTATTATTTTATTCTCATCACCCATGTAATTCTAGCCATTATCATTGTTCCTTTGGTCCTTATGACATTAAACCACGCCCTTCGGGAACGTTTCGATAAACATCGAAAAATCGCCAAGTGGACCTGGCCCATATGGATGTACGTATCGATTACCGGCGTCGTGGTTTATCTTTTCCTGTACGTTTTCTTTCCACAACACACAGAAAAGAAACTTAAAATTAACCCCGAACAACCCACCTCTACGGAAAAAAACGTACCCGGAGAGTGAGCTCCCTTGTTATCCATCCTGAACTTAATGAGCAAACTCAGCAACAAGAACGAATCTCCTGTCTCCAACAAAAGAGAGTTGCCCCGAAATTTCATTATGAAACCCAAAGACAATCTGAACTCTGGTTAAGGGTTCACGAACAATTCGCACCGTCAGCAGGAGTATCAGGCCTATATAAATCGGCTGGCAAAAGTCTTTCAAAGCTTATTAAGAAAGATGAATTGACTTTGGTTTCCTTGGGATGTGGAGGCGGAGAAAAGGATGTTTCCGTGCTTAAAGAGCTCTCTCTAGGGACCAAATATTTACCTACAGACCTCAGCATCCCTTTGGTTCGATCGGCAGCGAACCGTGCGAGGAGCGAAGGCGCTCATGTGAACACACTTCTGGCTTTCGACTTACTTAGCTCAACAAATATCCGCAATTTTATTAAGCCCCATATATCTGAGCGGAATATCTTCACTTTTTTTGGCCTCATCCCAAACTTTCATCCACAGGAAATTCTCCCCACTCTTTATTCGTTGGTAGAACCAGAGGACTTTCTTTTATTGAGCGCCAATCTTGCTCCTCATGGAATTGGTGAAATTCTTCCTCAATACGACAACCAGCCCACTAAGGAATGGTTGATGGAATTTCTTTATCGTTTCGGAAAACCAAAAGGTGAAATTAAAATATCACCTGAACATTCAGGCAATTTGGACTTTATATCAGCAAAATTTATCTTTTCAGACACTTCGCATCTTATAGCGGGCGAGAATCAATTCTCTTTTGAACCACTTGAAGAAATCGATCTATTCACTTCATACCGCTATACTGTAGATTCCATGAAATCGACCTTGGCCGCGCACCGCATTGAAGTCGCCGAAGAATTTGTCTCACAAAATGGCGAGGAAGGAGTATTTCTCTGCCATACTCAGTAAGCCTGAAGAGTATCCAGTACGGCCTTTACTCTTGAGACTTCATGCGTACGGAAAAGAGAGGTTTTCCCGAGTGAAGCCAATACTGCAAAGAACGCCTCAGCACTGCGAACTTCTTCACCGAAATAATCAAATGCATGGGGCAGGGCATGGCAAACCGGCCAACCCAATTTACGGAGCCTAAAGGTGTTTAAAAATACACTCATCTGACGCCTTACCCTTTGCTCCCCATCATTCAGATTCGAGTAATAGAAACCGAGCCCTGGATCGATAAAAATTTTATTAACCCCTTCAGACTGAGCCTTTTTAATCTCTTGGGCGAAATAATCCTCCAGTAAGGGCACCGGGTCTTCATCCAATTTTAATTGCTCCACCTCCCTGACATTTTCACCCTGAACAAAACAAATGATGACTGCGGCATTTGCACTGGCCACCTCTGAATATATTGCTGAAGAGCCCCTTTTACCCGTCAAATTAATAACTGCTGCTCCAGCTTTCAGGCTTTGCCGGACAACCTTCAGATCATAAGTCTCAACACTTACCGCAATTGTCGACTGTGCCAGAGCCTCAACCACAGGCAGAACCTTATCGAGCTGACTATGTGCATCCAATACTTGAGCTTCAGGCAGGGTTGATTCGGCCCCTATATCAATAATTGATGCCCCTTGG
>CAZHJW010000045.1:0-15346 GCA_964533265.1 uncultured Pedosphaera sp. | reverse complement strand
GGCAGTGCCTTGGAATCCGTACGTGGATAGGTGCAAACCTTGTGCCGTTCGTAAAGGGCCTGGGCAATAGCCAGTGTATTGCGGGCGGAAAAACCGAAACGACTGTTGGCATCGCGCTGCAGCGTGGTGAGATCGAAGAGAAGTGGTGATGCCTGCTTGCTGGGTTTACTTTCCTCAGTTACATCGCCGGGTTGCCCTTCACAGGCAGTCTTGATGGTGCCAGCTTTTGCTTGGTCCCAGATACGCTCAGCACGTTTGTGTGCATCATCCTCATCACGCTTGAAACCCTCGTCAAACCAACGGCCGGCATATTCACCTGCTTCAGCTTGAAAAGTTGCGTGTACTTCCCAATAATCCCGTGAGATAAAATCCTTGATCGTCTGTTCCCGTTCCACCACCACCGCCAGCGTCGGGGTTTGCACCCGTCCGACAGTGGTTAGAAAAAACCCGCCACCCTTGGAATTGAATGCCGTCATCACTCGGGTCCCATTTATGCCAACCAACCAGTCTGCCTCACTGCGGCAAGTAGCAGCTGCGGCCAAAGGGAGCATGGAATCATCATCACGCAATTGAGTGAACCCCTCTCGAATCGCTGTGGGGGTCATGGACTGAAGCCAAAGTCTTTTAGATGGTTGTTTGGCCTTGGTGTATTGGATGATATACCGGAAAATGAGCTCCCCCTCACGACCGGCATCACATGCATTGACGAGTGTGTCGACATCCTTTCGTTTCATCAGCCGCTTGAGAACTTTCAGTCGCGATTCACTCTTGGCAATGGGTTTGAGGGTGAACTGGGGTGGGAGGTGTGGCAGTTTATCGAAGGACCATTTGCCTCGCTTAATGTCATGTTTTTCCGGTACGGCCAGTTCAAGTAGATGCCCGACGGCTGAAGAAATGACGTATTCGTCGTTCTCGAAGAAATCCTTACTCTTGTCACGCCGTGCCTTAAGCACCTTGGCGATATCGGTCGCGACCGAAGGTTTCTCAGCGATGACCAGTGTTTTACCCATGCGTGATTGGCGGGGTTTAGGGGCCAGAAAGGATTTTGGCAACCCTTTTCCCAGACGCCCCTTATCCATGATTTATTTAAAAAAACTTTTTTAGTACGGTAGCATAAGGTTCTTCATGATAGGTTTTGCCCTCATGTCTAGGGGCTATTTTGCTGATGATGAGACACGTGCGGAGCGGGTGCAGGACCTCTTCAATACTGTTGCTCCGCGATACGATCTTATTAATGATTTGCAGAGTTTTTGGCTTCATCGCTACTGGAAACGCCGTCTCGTGGCACTTGCCAAACTCGATCCCAATCATTGTGCGCTCGACCTCTGCTGCGGCACTGGCGACGTGGCCTTTGACCTTGCTGCCCGAGGGGCGGAGGTAACAGGCATGGACTTCAGCCGGTCGATGCTCAAGTGCGCTGCTGAACGAAACTCGGATGCCAATGTTGACTTTCAATGCGGTGACGCGTTGAACACGGATTTGCCCGATAACAAATTTGATGTCGTTACCATGGCCTATGGCCTACGTAACCTTTCTAATTTTGAGGGAGGGGTTCAGGAGATGTACCGCGTGACAAAGTCGGGTGGTAGGATATTGGTGCTCGATTTAGGTAAGCCATCTTTTGCGCCTTGGCGCTGGCTATATTTTGGTTATCTCAAATGGATAGTGCCGGTGTTTGGGCAAATCTTTTGTCGCGACGCACCGGCTTACGCGTACATGCACGAATCACTGGAGCATTACCCTGCGCAAGACGGTGTGGCCAAGGTGATGGAAGAGCTCGGTTGCAAAGAAGTTAATATTCACCGAATTCTCGGTAGCGCGATGACGATCAATGTGGGTGTGAAATAATTACTGCACCGTGGCGGACATGTCCTTCATCAACGCCAATGCAGTGGCTTCAGTAAGCTGTCGGATGTCATAGCGCTTTAGCATCCGGGCAGCTGAAGTACGTTGTGGGAAGAGATCCAATACGGTGGCCTGACCGATAACCATGCCATCAGCCGCACGAATGGCTGTGACTTGTATGTCAGGCACGTTGTGGGTGGTTTCTCCCTTGATACCAATCACCTTCAGATTTCGTTCACTGATGAGTATTTCAAAGGAAACCTCCGGTAGATTCGTCTGGGCAGCGTCCACCAGTTTAACCCCCGCCATGCGTAGCGGACGACCGAAAAGACGTTCGACCTCTCGCTTGGTTTGTTGGGTAGCCAGTTCGTCGGTGTCAAAGATGCGCGTGGGTGCTGGGATTGCGCCTCCTGCCGCGACACCTCCGGCAGCTGGCATGGGAAGGCCCGTAGCTGGATCAATCGCTGGCACACCGCCTCCAGTGATAATTGGTATTTGGGGTACCTGCAGTGCTCCTTGTGGTAGGTTTACTCGTACATCGATCTTAGGGGCACCGAGTTTGGCGTAGGTGATCTTGAATTCATCAAGAATAGCCTTGGCTTGATCGGCGGTGAAGAGGACGTCCAGCGGGGTGGCGGGTGATTCACTGTAAGTATAGGTCTTGCCGGATTTTGCAGTGGCACTCTTTTGATACACCGGCACACCATTGACCTGATGTAACGTGGGCTGGGCAGGAGGGGTGTAACAACCGATCAGGAACAGTGTGATGAGGGCGAGTGTAATTTCTTTCATGTATGTCTCCTGACTTATCGCGCGAGGCGCACACGCACAGTGTAGTTCTTGGCTTTGTCGTTGAGTGAAATGAAAGTTATGGTGTCCTGTGCGGCTTCATCCAAAATCAGCGTTTGAAACGGGGTTTCATCCCCGGTGGAAAAACCTTGGTCATCCTTGAATACACAGTTCACCTGCAAGTCTACCCGTTTATTGACCCGATTCAGGATGTTGGCCCGCACTTGTAAGCGGCCGTCCGGGAGGATTGTCTCCTGTAGAGCGGTGCATTTTACGGTTTGATTGCCCAAGGAACCGAGCGCGACAAATTTGCTGCTATTAGCGATGGCCGATTGTTGCACTGATGGAGTGCCACAACCCGCGAATAGAATTGTGAGACTGGCAGTGAGGCTGGTAAACAGATTCTTCATTTAGCTCCTTTATTGGTCGGCCACGAACATTACTGTGTCGCGTCCGGTTTGTACGTTTAATATTACATTTTTTTGATGTTCGGGCAAGGCTGTACCGGATCCATCAAGAAACTCAATGATTGCCTGATATTTGCCCGGTGGTAGTTGCAGCGAAGTGAAACTCAAGTGCTGGGGTAGATTATTCCAAGTCCGGGTATCGGCCCGGGGTTCCACCGATCCACCGATGAATTTCCCGATCAGTCCCAAACCCAATAAGGCCAGTCCTGCCTCCCTGGTATCCTCAAAATCCATCAGTACCACTCCAGGTACCGTTCCAATATCTCCGATGGTGTCGGCTGTTTTTTTGACCGTGGCTTTTCGAGCCAGGATCATGTCCATTGACCGGTTGCCGCGGGTGGAGGCCTGATGTGTGAGATTGTCAAATATAGGCGCAGTAACCTTTTGATCTTTTACAGTAACGCGTATCGATTGTGTTCCCGAATAGCCTCCATCGTAAATGAGTTCTTCACCCACATCGCCTCCTGATTTTTTCACCGGACCGAAGCCGGTCTGCAGGACAAATAGTACATTGGCATTCTTGTCGTAGTCGGGCAGTTTGTTTTTACCGGCGTTCGATTGGGCGCGCTTAAGTGCCTCAGCACCGTCCTTGCCGAGTTTAGTGGTGATAAACCCGTCCAGATAATCTAAAATGACCCAGTCTGCTCGGAATTTGGCCTTCTCGGCCAAGGCATCCATCAGTTGAGCGGTACGGAAACAGGCTCGGGCATTTTCCGCTTCACCGCCCATCCAGTAAATCACGCCGCGGTAGAACCAGCCCATGGCACGTTCATAAGGTTCGCCATGAAACCCCTTTACGTTCTCCGGGGAGAAAAGGCTTTTGGCCATCCGGGTACTGGCATCGGCCTTAAGAATTTGTCCGGCCGAAGGCATGGCTTCGTCAAAGAGCTCACGTGCTACTTTGTGCTGCCCCAGCTTAAAAGCATGTAAAGCGGTGATTAATCGATAAAGATTTTTGTCCTGTGCGGGGGCTTGGGCAATTTCCTGCTTGCCTGCAGCAATGAGGTCTCCATTGAATTCGGGTGTAGGCCGGATGTTTGGTGACTGGCAGGCGGTCAACCACAGGGCGCACAGCATTAGATTGGCCGTGGCGAATTTCATTCTGAAAACCAGATTACCGATTATCGATATGTTACGTCGTCTTTACCCTGTTTCTTAATCTGATGATTTCCTCCCCAAAGGATCTCGCTGGATTCGGGATCTATGAGCTGAAACGAATAAAGCACGTAGTCGCTAGCTCCGGCGGTGCCGCGGCCGGAAATTCCCTTGAAGGTGCCGGTGAGAATGAAGTCGGCTCCTTTAAATTTATTGCCCTTGATCTTTTCTCCACCGGTCACCTGTCCAGCCAGCTTTCGATCACGCTCGGCTTCTAGTTTCTCGATGTGTTCCCTCGCAACAAAACTGATCTTGCTGGCGGCATGTTCCAGGAGCTTGTCACGGATAAGAGTGAGGAATATTTCCTTATCAATGGGGAAACGCGTGTCATTGTCGATAGGTTCGAGCACGACCACGGGTTTGCCCTTGGCATTGGCAATAGGATCAGCACCCAAAATTCCGCGAGCCATCTTCTCGGAGATGGTCACCAGATCTTGAGACTCTACACCGAGTCCTGCCACAAATCCTCTTTCGTCGGGACGCAATTCGGTGACACTCGGGCCGTTGGGCGAATTAATATTGGTGCAGGCCAGAGTACCCAACAGGGCAGCGGCAATAAGGGCAATGGACGATTGTTTCATGACTCTTCGTTTGACGGAAGAGTATGGCATTTTACTCAACGTCCGAAAAGCCTGTTCACCCTTTTTCGGGGAGATAATACAGGTTTGGATGGATTTTGAGCTGCGGGGCTATTCGGGGAAACTACTCCGACAGGTAAACCTGTTACCGGATCTATAGCTGGAGGATTGTTTGCAACCGGGTTATTGGGGTCAATAGGGAGACCGGTTATCGGATCAATTTGTGGAGCTCCTTCAACAGCAGGCCCTTGAGGGAGTGGCCCTTCTGGTGTTTGCTGACGAGCTTCGGCCTTTTTAGCGGCTTTATTGTCCAGCATTTGACCGATTAAAAGTCCAATAGCCCCACCGATAGCAGCCCCTTCGGTAGTTTTTTTACTGTTGGAACCGATCACTCCACCGACCGCAGCTCCAACTGCAACAGCAGTTGGGCTCACCGATCCCTTTGTTTGAGGGGCTGGAGCCGGTTGAGGCTGCTGGGGAGCGGGTGTGCCCACCGCACTCAGTCTCGGAAAAACCAGACCTCTAAAGGGGCTAAAGATATTTTGTGCCTGAACCTGAAAGGTTAGGAAAACCAGTGCAAACAACGCTATTTTTTTCATGAACACGACTCCTTCCTTGGATTTGTTGTGTTTGTTAACAGGTTATTAACAGCATGAAACATGCCGGAACCATAAAAACGCCATTTTTCGTTTAATGGCGTGTTTTTATGAAAAATGAGGGTTTTCTGGGTCTATCGACCGAAAACGGCCCGTGCAGGTATCATGGAATGCACGCGTGGAGGCGTGATTATGATCATCGATCCCATGGTCGGTTGTACGTACATCGGGCGCGCGTACATGTACCCGGGGTTCATGGCCATGGTATGCATCGGTAACCCTTGCTGGGTGGTTGGTCGGAACGGTTGATAAGGATATCCGTAGCCATAGGCCGGGGTGACCATTGGGGTGGGCATGACCGTCACCTGCGGTGCCGGCGGATTAATAATGACCGTGGTGGGAGGCACACTTTGAGGGGTTGCTGGCGCGGTGATTTTCACGGGATTACCGGTGCCAGTATAGATGACTCCTGGGCCAAAGATTTGAGCTGAAAGTTGGGAGCCCATTCCCAAAACAACCAGAAGGCCTATTCGCTTCAACATGGAAAAATCCTACGCCTGCACGAGGCTTTGGCAACAGAATAATATGTATACGTACTAAAAGTTTTTCACCGCTTTTCACTCGTGAGGAAACTGCCCTCCCGCTAGTCTCTCGGCCCTTTTACGATGTTGGCCAAGCGAGTCATTCCATGTCTGGATGTCCACGATGGACAGGTGACCCGTGGTGTGCAGTTTGGCAAGGCGGAGGCCGGGGAACTGCGCAATGTGGGCGATCCAGTGGAGCTTGCACTTGCCTATAATGAACAGGGAGCTGATGAGATGGTATTCTTTGACATCACCGCCACGGCCCATGAACGTAAGACAATCGTGGATGTGATTGAGCGGGCTGGCGACCAGTGCTTTATGCCGCTTACGGTGGGAGGGGGTATTCGATCGGTAGAAGATATGAATACCATGCTCAAGGCGGGGGCAGACAAGGTGAGTATCAATTCCTCAGCCATTGCCAACCCCAGGCTCATTAGTGAGGGTGCGGAAAAATTTGGCAGTCAATGTATTGTGGTGAGTATTGATGCGAAGAAGACGGGCGAGGAGCAGTGGCGGGTCTTTACCCATGGCGGCCGCAAGGAGGCTGGATTGGATGCCATTGAGTGGGCGAAGGAAGCGGTGAGGCTGGGGGCAGGGGAGATTGTATTAAATAGTATTGATGCTGATGGCACCAAGGCGGGTTATGACATCGAGGTTACCCGGCGTATCAGTGAGAATGTTGGGGTGCCGGTGGTAGCCAGTGGTGGGGCGGGTAATTTGGATCATATGGTGGATGTCTTAAAGGAAGGCAAGGCAGATGCAGTATTGGCTGCCAGCATTTTTCATTTTGGTGAATATACCGTGGGTGAGGTGAAAGAACATCTGGCTAGAGCGGATATTCCGGTGCGGTTGGTGTGATGAACCCCCTTTTGGGTTTCACCCTTGCCACCCTGAACCACGCCAATAAACTCCACCCCGTGCAGTGCCCGTCTTGTAGTCAGCAAATGGAGCCCGTTGTTTTCGGGGAAGTTACCGTCGATCGGTGTGCCGGTTGTCAGGGTATTTGGTTTGATGCCATGGAGTGTGACCAGCTCATGGCTCTGCCGGGTGGTGCGACGCTGGATACGGATTGCATCTGGGATCGCAACCCTGAAGGGGAATCTCCCTTGGCCGATACGCCCGGAGGCTACAAGGGGGCTAATTGTCCCCATTGCCAAACCAAGATGAACCCGGCCTGGTTGCGCCGCAAAAAAAACACGCAGCGCGGAGCGATTGTTTTCGAGAAATGCGGCCAATGTCAGGGATCCTACTTTGATGCCGGTGAATTCTCTGATCTGGCCGGTTCGTAAAGGTCTGCCAGACTAAATCCTTTTTTCCTGTGCTGCATCAGTGGCCTGCGGTAAACCAGAGCCATGTCTTTTATCGACAACCTTCAATTTAATGAGCAGGGACTCATCCCGGCTATCGTTCAGGAGGAAGGCACCGGACGGGTGCTCATGATGGCGTGGATGAATACTGACTCTATTGCAGACACCCTCAAGACGGGTAAAACACATTTCTGGAGTCGCAGCCGTCAACAATACTGGATGAAGGGCGAAAGCAGTGGGCACACACAAGAGGTGAAGGATTTTGCCTACGATTGCGATGGCGACACTCTGCTTATTCAAGTGGCTCAGGAAGGTGCTGCATGCCATAAAGGTTACAAGAGTTGCTTCTTTACCTCCGTGAAGGAGGGGGCGGTGGAAATCACTGAGGAGCGCCTCTTCGATCCGGATGAGGTATACGGCAAGAAGTAAACGTGAGCGAGGTCCCGCACATCACCCCTACGCGCGATGAGTTTTTGGCTCATGGGCAGGCAGGTAACTTGATTCCGGTTTACCGCGAGATTCTTAGCGATTTCGAAACACCTCTTTCGGCTTATCGAAAAATCCGATCAGATGGCGAGGCGTTCCTCTGTGAGAGTGTGGAAGGTGGCGAACATTTGAGCCGCTACTCTTTTGTGGGCTGTAACCCTCGTGGGATCATCAGGCAGGATGGGGATCAGGTGCAGGTGGTTGAAGAGGGGAAGGTCACCGCGACTTACACCGTGAGCCGTGAGCCTGGCGAATACCATGTGCGTGATGGGTTGGAGGTGGTGGAGAAGGTGCTGGGACGTTATCAGGCGGTGGATTTGCCGGGGTTGCCACGCTTTACCGGTGGGGCCATGGGGTTCGTGGGGTACGAATTCATTCATGATGTGGAACCAGTGGTGCCACGACCTCCCAAGGATGAACTAGGCACCCCCACAATGTATTTCCTGATCGCCGATGAGCTACTCATCTTCGATCGCGTTCGTCAGACGGTGACGATTCTTGTAAATGCAATCATCGAGGATGGCATCAAGCCTGATGATGCCTATGAGGATGCGGTGGATGAAGTAGAGCGTTTGGTGTCTTTGTTGGAACAGCCTAGTGAACATCATCCTGTGACACTTGCTTCGGAGCCTCCGCCTGCGTCCTTTGAATCCAATATGGAGAAGGAGACTTTTCTTGCCAATGTCGCCAAGAGTAAAGGATACATCCGTGCTGGCGATATCATCCAAGTGGTTGGCTCCCAACGTTTTTCCACTGAAGTGAAGGCTGATCCATTGGATGTTTATCGTGCAGTGCGTTCCATAAATCCTTCACCCTATATGTTCCTTTTAGAACTGGATGGATTCTCGCTTGTAGGAGCCTCTCCTGAGATTCATGTGCGTAGCGAGGAAGGGAAGGTGCAGATTCGGCCCATTGCCGGTACACGACCTAGAGGTAAGACCGATGAAGAGGATTTGGTGCATGAAGAGGAATTGTTGGCGGATCCCAAGGAACGGGCTGAGCACGTGATGCTGGTGGATTTGGCTCGCAACGACATCGGCCGCGTGTGCGAATACGGTAGCGTGAAAGTGGCCGACCTCATGGTGATTGAACGCTATAGCCATGTGATGCACATTGTCTCGAGTGTTACCGGTCAACTTACTGCGGATAAGACTCCCTATGATCTCATGCGTGCCACGTTCCCCGCTGGCACCCTCACAGGTGCACCGAAAATTCGGGCCATGCAGATTATCAATGAATTTGAACAAACCACCCGGGGTCCTTATGGCGGCACGGTGGGTTACTTCAGCTTCAATGGTAATCTTGACTGTTGCATCACGATCCGCACTGCGCTGCTCAAGGATGGAAAAGCCTACGTGCAGGCTGGTGGGGGTTGGGTGAATGATTCGGTGCCTGAAGCTGAGTTCCAAGAAACCGTCAACAAGGCCAAGGCCATGATTAAGGCCGTGGCTCTGGCAGAGCACTGCGTAAGCGGTGGATAGATTTTTCCGCTATTGCATCCCTGAAGCAAAGCTGTTTTAGTCCGGCTCCCGAAACTCCGGAAAAAAACATGGCTATAGAACGGTCTCTCATTTTACTTAAGCCAGACTGTCTCGACGGCAACCATGCCGGCGAGGTGATCGGGCGTTTTGAAAAGGCCGATTTCGAGATTCGCGCCGCCAAGCTCATTACCCTTACCGATGAACTACTCAACGAACACTACGCCCATATCGCTGACCGGCCATTTTTCCCTGAGATCGTGGAATTTATGAGTTCCCGTCCAGTACTCGCCCTCGTAATAGAAGGCGAAAACGCCGTGGCGGCCATTCGTGACTTGCTTGGACCGACCGATTCTACTCAGGCTCCAGCGGGTACAATTCGAGGAGACATGGGCACCACCAGCATGGAGAACATTTGTCATGCTTCCGACTCCGTTGAAAATGCCGCCATTGAGGTTGACCGCTTTTTTGGCGAAGGCGAAGTTCATTGAACTGAGGCAATTTAATCGGTCATGAATCCGGCTGAGTTTCTATCACTATTGCGCGCTCGCCATTGTCAACGCGCTTTTACCTCAGAGCCCGTCTCTCGCGAAACGCTTGAAGACATCCTCTTGAACGCGGGTCAGGCACCCTCCGGAAAAAACACGCAGCCTTGGCGTGTTACGGTGGTCAGCGGGGCGAAACGTGATGATCTAAGTAAGGCTTTGTGTGCTGCATTTGATGCAGGTGAAAAACCACTGCCTGATTACGAATACTCATTGCAACCGGAACCTGAGGAATGGCGCGAGCGAGCCCGAGCTTGTGGCTACTCGCTTTTTGAACTCAAGGGCATTGCCCGCCGTGATTTGGCCGCTCGGAATGCTCATGGTCGTGAGAACTTCACTTTTTTTAATGCACCAGTGCAGATAATTTTTCACCTGCCTGCCGGATCTGAGCGCGGCAATTTCCTTGATGTAGGAATGTTTATGCAGAATGTAATGCTTGGGCTCACGGCTCATGGACTCGGGAGTTGCCCACAATTCAGTATAGCGGGTTATGCTGCGATTGTCCGCCGGACTCTGGAATTGGCGCCCGATCGCTGGATTGTTTCAGGTTTGTCACTAGGGTGGCCTGATTCTGCAGCCAAAGTGAATAAATTTGTCCCTGACCGACTCCCCTTAAAAGATTTTGTGTCATGGTCTGAGTAGTGTAAAAAATCCAATCGCCAGAACCAGCTGATTCCTCAACAATCAGGTTGCCGTAGGTCGATTTCTACATGAGTGAAGAACGTTATATAAAGGCCCCATGTTGCGAATGTAACGGGCGTGTTTCTTTGCCGTTGGACGCGATTGGGGCAGATTTCAATTGCCCGCATTGTGGTGCTAGTTTGCAGATGCTTCTCAAGCATGTTTGTGAGCACTGTAATGGTAAACTTTCCTTTGATGGTAATCCTGACGCAATTGGCACTGAAATCGAATGCGGACATTGTCATAATAAAACCGTTCTCTCTCCTTCAACTTTTGCAACTGATATGAGTGAGGAGAAAACTTCTGAGATCGAAGAGGAAGAGCATGGGAAAGAACACGAGGAAATTCACGAGGACCCTCCTGAAGAAGAGACTGAAGTAGAAAAGCCCAAGCATCGTGGTCCCCCCAGACCTCGTGCGCCTCGGAGAGGGGCAGGCCCCCCACGCCCGCGTTCTAAAAATGCCGATACACCTGAAAAAACGCCGGTGGCGGACCCGAGTCATGATGCTCCAATTGGTCGACATCTACCTGGTTCGAAGGAGGGCGAAACCGACGAGTCATATGCCACGGAAACGGAAATAAAATCTCCTCGAAAATCGACCAAAACAGGCCCTGTCCGTTCAGGAAGAATTGAGAGTGCTAGTGAAGCACGGGCTCCATCCCCTCGCAGGGGTGAGGTATCTCCACCACCTGAGCCCGTGCAGTCAGAGGTTTCGGGTAATAACCCGATGGATCCAATGAGCGATGTTGTGCCGGGCAGCTCGGGTGAGAAGACGCGACCATTAGAGGGAGGAGGATCACCTCCAAGTCCGGCTCCAGTACAGCGCCGGATTGCCGGTTCAGTTCCTACTCCAGGAAGTTCACCTTCGGCCCCGAAGTCTGCCTTAAAAGAAGACGTAAAGCCTTTGGAAGTCAAAAGACCCACGGCAAAAAAAGAGCAGGTTGGAGGAGAGCGCGGGCCGAGATCCATACCTAAATGGGCTGCGGTGCTTGCCGGAGTCTTGATGTTGTTAGGTTTTGTCTATTTTGTTTTGCCGAGTGGAGTTGAAATATTTAGTCCGCAATTGGCTCGTAAAATCCGTCAATTTACTCGTTTTCAGTTTGATCATATTGGTGGTCCGGTAAGGCGCGATTCCACTCAGGATTTTCAAATAGATGAAAGTACTGTTTCCATTACTCCCTCCAGTACTACCAATACGATATCTTATGTGACGGGGAGCATACAAAACATATCTTCCTCGGATTACAAAGGAGTGGAAGTGAAAATTGAGTTGTATGATGCAGGAGGGGCATTGCTGGACCACACAATGGATTACACGAATCAATTGGGGGCGAATCAGACGTGGAGTTTCAATGCGGCTTGTCCCTTGACTAATGCAGCTTCAGCCAAAGTGGTAAGCGTTATTGGTGAATCGAATTGAGGCCTTCTTATCGGAGCAAATTTTTTTCGAATCTGTTAAAATTGGAACAACTGCCACTTGACCGGTGAAGGCGGTCACCCGTTGAATGCCGCCCATGTCTGTTGAGACACAAGTAGAAAACAAATATCTGAATTTCCAGAAGTCTGGTATCCACAATTATGGTGCTTATGCGAAAAAACCAATTCGCAAAGGATTGCGGATCATTGAATATATCGGTAGACCTGTTACCAAGAAGGATGCTCAAATGGAACTTGAGGATGGCAATGGCTATATTTTCACCATTAATAAGCACTTCGATATTGACGGCAGTGTGCCTTGGAATCCAGCGCGATTTATCAATCACGGTTGTTCAGTTAATGCGGAATCGGATGTGGAAGACGATCGGGTATGGATTATCGCCACTCGCAATATCAAAAAGGGTGAGGAGGTTCTTTATAATTACAACTACGATTTAGTGGATGCGTTTGACAATCCCTGCAACTGCGGGGCCAAGAACTGCGTTGGCTACATGGTAGGCGAGGAATACTGGTCGAAGTTGTACAAAAAGATCGCCAAACGCGAAAAGAAAAAGTTAGCCAAAGCCAAAAGTAAAAAATAACCTAACACTCCATTGGCCAATCGGAGGCGATCATCCCTTTGTAACCATTCTCCAGGGACTTGACGTTGGTGTATCCCATCTTTTGGGCAGCGTCACAGGTAAGCGCACTGCGGTAGCCTCCGCCGCAGTACATGATAATCTCTATATCTTTGTCGGGAAACCGCGCTTCCAAATCACGCTCCAGAATTCCTTTCCCAAGATATTGGGCGTCTTTTGCGTGTGATTTATTCCATTCACTTTCCTCTCGAACGTCGAGCAGCACCACTTCGGTAGCTTCTTCCAGACGTGATCTTGCATTGGAGAGGGATATTTCGGTTACTCGCGTTAAGGAGTCCTCTACGAGGCCCAAAAAACCGGCTGAGTGTTTCATGCCAGCAATTTAGCGTAGTTTGGCTTGCGAAGCGAGTCCTCGATTGACTAACTCTACACGTGGGTGATCAACGCAAAAACTTCATTATCGTTGCCAGTCTCGTATTGGCTACGATTGTTTGGGGTGCAAACAACACGACTATCGGCTACATTGTGCAGGACTGGCCGGTATTGTGGACCACTGGCACTCGATTGATTTTTGCAGGTCTCCTGCTAATGACGGTGCTACGTTGGACGCGGATTTTTGGTGAGCCCAAGCCGGTGCCGGCCCACATTCAGGCTCGTCTTTGGTGGCGTGGGGCACCCCTCTTCATCGGTTGGACGGTGGGTTTTTCGTGGGCCGTTACATACACGCCGGTGGCTCATGCTTCGCTGTACCTAGCCGCCTCGCCGATCTGGGGCTTGCTGTTAGAGGAACGGCCCAAGTTTCAGCGCGACAGTATACGAAAATATTTTGCCGCGCTGCTCGCGTTGCTGGGCATCATTATACTTTTTTGGCCCAAGCTTCAGATTGATAACGGCGACGGCAATAGCTGGATAGGAGACCTGATTGCCTTTGGTGCGAGTTGGTCATGGACACTATATAGCCGTGAATCGCGGCATCTTTCCAGTTGTGTCGGGGCCATGGAATACACCGCGCAAACCTCCTGGCGCGCGGGTCTTCTGCTGTTGCCGTTTATGGTTTGGGAATTCAGCGTTTCGCCTCCGGTGTTTGAAATGCGCCTCATTGGGTGGCAGGGATTCAGCGTTCTGGCTGGTACGATTGTCGGGTTGGGTATATGGAACAGTGTCCTTCGCCACTGGCCAGCAAGCCGAGCGTTGCTATTTAACAATCTCATCCCTGTTTTCACTATGCTATGGGCGTGGCAATGTCTTGGCGATCCGATTACTGCCACATTCGGTATGGCCGTGGGATTGGTGGTGGCCGGTGTGTTTGTAGGCCTTGCGCCGTGGAAGAGAAAACCGGGAGATTAGTAAAAACACAAATTGCCATCCGTCGTAAAAAAGCCGATTGTAGCGGTGCTAGAGACTATGTATCAGCCTAACAATGTGAAACTTTATGTGAAGCCTGTGTGTGGCTGGTGTCGACAGGCTGAGCATTGGCTAAAAAGTCAGGGGATAGAGTTTGAAACGATTGATGTAATCGAGAATCCAGTGGCCTTTGAGCAGATGGAACGGCTCTCCGGTCAAACATTGGCACCGGTGATTGAGGTGGACGGAAAAGTACTTGCTGACTTTGATGCCCGTGAGTTGGTTTTATTCTGGGAAGGCTTGGGGAAAGAAGCATGAGTGCTGTTGCCGAACCCTTATCAAAACGTCCGCGACTGCCCGAGTGGTTCCGTTTGAAGCTCCCTACTGCCAGTGCGTACTTTGCCACGCGTAATCTGATTGACGATCTTAACCTTAACACCGTTTGTGAAAGTGCCCGTTGTCCCAATCACTGGGAATGTTGGAGTAAGGGAACGGCCACTTTCATGATCGCAGGGGATAGCTGCACGCGTGCGTGTGGCTTCTGTGCGGTAGACACTCGAAAGCCGATGGCGTTGGAGTCTGACGAGCCCGACCGGGTGGCTGAAGCCACCCGGCGTATGAAGCTTAAGCACGTGGTGATTACCGCGGTGGCTCGCGATGATCTGTCTGATGGTGGAGCGGCGCATTTTAAAAGAGTGATTGAGCGGGTCCGTGAGGTGAATCCCGGTGTACTCATCGAAGTACTCACGCCGGACTTTCAGGATGACGACCGAGCCATTGACGCAGTCATCTCCGCGCGACCTGAAATATTTAATCATAACCTCGAAACAGTTCGGAGCCTCACGCCTGAGGTGCGTTCGGTTGCAACATACGACCGATCCCTTTCGGTTCTCTCCAAGGTAAAGAAACGCGCGCCAGAGATTTACACCAAGTCCGGGCTTATGCTCGGTTTGGGCGAAACGAAGGAGGAACTTCTGGAAGCAATGACGGATTTGCGTTTTGTTGGGTGCGATTTGCTTACCCTGGGACAATATCTGCAGCCGACCCAAAAGCATCTGAAGATAGAGGAATTCATTCATCCTGATCAATTTGCAGCGTACAAACGGACCGCTGAGGCGATGGGGTTTTCCTTCGTTGCCAGTGGTCCATTGGTACGCAGTTCTTATCACGCTGATGATTTTGTGCCCGAAGAGTTTGCTTCGCGGTTATGAGTGCTGCTGAGGCGAAAAAGCGTCATTCGGTCATAGTCGAGGAGATTAGCCGACATGATCATTCCTATTATGTGCTGGCTGCGCCGACAGTCAGTGATGCGGACTACGATCGATTGTACCGCGAGTTGCTTGATCTGGAGGCATCCCATCAGGAGCTGGTTTCGGTTGATTCGCCTAGTCAGCGCGTGGGAGGGAAACCAGTCAGCGAGTTCTCGGCGCATCTTCATGCGGTTCCCATGATGAGTCTCGACAACACTTATTCCT
>CAZHJW010000044.1:0-15427 GCA_964533265.1 uncultured Pedosphaera sp. | reverse complement strand
GAGTAAACTGGGGTACGATTGTCAAACCCGGGTTGCTTTGGGGCACCAATGAGGAGGACGTAGACTTGGATGCCTCATGCGCAATGTATAATGGCAATAAGGAGATGAAAGAACTCGTTTTCTTTGGCAATCTACAATCGGGTTGCGGATCTGTTTTCCATTCCGGCGATGACCTCACCGGTGATGCCGGAGGGATAGACGACGGCCTGGATAACGAAGTTATTACGGTGGATTTTGGACGTATACCTTCTGATATTAACAATGTGGTGTTTGTCCTAAACTCATTTCAAGGTCAGGATTTTGCTGATATCCCTTATGCGCATATCCGCCTGTATGAAGGAACTCCGCAGCGAGTGGATGAAGTATTGGCCAAACTGGATATTGCCAATGATAAAGCATTTTCCGGAAAGGTATCAATGGTCCTCGGTCGTTTTTACAAGAAGGACAACGATTGGAAATTCCAGAGTATTGGCGAGGCAGTTAATGACCGCGACTTGGAACAAACCTGTCAAACAGTGGCCATGAGTTATCTGGACTAGCCTAAAAACACTGCGAGCCCCAATATACGATGTCTAACAAAAGATTACCTGTCTACTTACTGATCGATACCTCTGGTTCAATGACCGGAGCCCCGATTCAGGCGGTCAATAGAGGCGTGGCTGATCTCATTGACTCGCTCAAACAGGATTCGCAAGCACAACAGACCGTTTGGCTCTCGGTGATCACCTATGACAAGGATGTGAAAGTGCTCCTGCCCCTGACCGCACTGGGCTCAGTCCCCTCTCTCAATATTCAATGCCCCCAGTCGGGACCAACCCATATGGGAGAAGGACTACGTGTCCTCAATGAGTGTGCGAACAGAGAAGTCAACCCTTCAGGAGATCAGTCGCCACTGCTTTTTGTAATGACTGACGGGAAACCTTCGGACATACAGGTGTTCAATGAGCAATACCCGCAAATACTCAATCAAGGCTTCGCCAAAGTTGTGGGATGTGCAGCAGGCTCGAAAGCAAAACCGGATGACTTAAGAAAATTTTGTAACCCGGTGGTCACGTTGGAAACCATGGATGGCGCAAGTCTATCAAGCTTCTTCCAACTGGTTTCTGAATCTGTCACCACGGTGACTCCAACCCCAGCACCAGAACCCGCTCCCACTCCTGCGCCGGCCGCGACAGGTAATGTAAAAGTCATTATTACAGGTTGTGGCATATCCACTTTCGAAGCCAAAAAAGTCATCCAAGAGTGCCGACCTGACCTGAGGTCATTTGATCTTTTCGACTTGCTACGTAATTTCCCAAAGACGGTTGTGGAAAGTGTTCCCCAAGCCGAGGGCGAAGCCATCAAGAAACAGCTGGAGGATGCCGGTTGCGAAATTGAGCTGGGATAACACCTGCCCAACCGCGCTACATTGAGTAATATCGCTGGAGAATATATAAACGGGGACCGTCCTGAAATCCCGGTAATGTATCCAGCCAGCTCAAATCGTCATTGCTGTGAATCCCGCAAAGGGAGCAATTGGTGGGTTGGTCTAACCCCAATAAATCATGATTGATATCGTTGGACATCTCGTCAATTTACATAAAGTCCAATCCTCCCAGTATTCAGGCTATGGCGGCGAATACTGGTTTATCATTGAGACTTTAGCACTAGGCTACGTCCTTTGCTTCCATTTAATTCCTCGGACAACGGATATGATGGTCAATGCTTCGGCTGGACTAGCGGCAAAATACTTCGGAAATAAAAGTCGCACGCTGGTGATTAACGCCAGCACCAACAACCCGGAACTGGCCAATATGGTAGCCGCTTTTTTTATGAGAAAAGCCGGCGGAGTTGCCAATCCTCTAGGATCCAATCTGGCGAACATCTATCTGATGTACCTTTTTGCCCCCATATATGTGATGCTTAAATGGAAGCTAAAGAAGGATCAAGAGAGTTTGGATAAGTTCAAGAAACTAATCTCTCAGGAAAAAAAATTAATCTTCCAGCATGTCAGCATGGCATTACTCATGTTTATTTTCTCGATCGTTGGATTTTGGGCATTAACAGCTAGCCATCCTTTCGGGGGAATGACTGGAGAGGTCAAAATTCAGCCGGGATCATTCCTATTAGTTGCAGCAATTGTCTGTGTTATCGGCATCGTGATCTTTCAATATTGGAACGGGAAACTACAAAAAAGAGATCCCGAGCTATTTGAAGATATCGACGATGATGACCATACTGAAAGCTGGGGTGAGTTTATCGGCGGCACACTCGGTTTAATCCTCTGTTCGTTTGCGGTTAACTGGTTATTTCTGGCATGGACAATTGTTTACCAAGGCAGCCTTACCACCATTTTAGGTGCGGCCATATTTACCGGACTTCATTACTTTATCGGTGCCATCATCACCTCCCTGCCCGAAATGAACGTGGCCGTGGAAGGTTACTCCAAGATCACGAGGGCGGATTTAAATACCGCACTCAGTGCGGCAAGCGTGTCCAATATGACGAATCTGGCAATTGCGATTATTGGGATTCTCACCATCTTGATCCTCAAATACACGGGAATTAATTTGGGATTATGAACCAATTCCCGCTATAATCTCTCATCCGATTCGCCTCTTTACCATGAATAACGTCACTGAAAACGGACTTCTATTCAACCTGCGTACCGGAGAGTTGCATTTATCTCTCAAAGGGGGAAAGCAGCCTTTTGAAGAATGTTGTGGTGCTGCAGCACGGGCAAACCCAAAGCGTGGGTTTGTTTTTGTTTCAAAAGTTTTGGGAAGATACACCGCTATCAAGCCGAGCTCCCTACGTCGCACGCAAGAGCAATTGGCCGCTCAAATCCAACCTTCTTTGGAAGGACCCATATTGGTAATTGGGCTGGCAGAGGCGGCCGTTGGGCTTTCTCATGGGATACACGAGATTTACTCCCAATCAACCCAAAGGGAAGACGTCCTTTACTCGCACACTACCCGTTATCTCATAGAAGGACTCGAATCAGTTTCTTTCGATGAAGAACACAGCCACGCACCCAAACACTACCTATATTGGCCACAGGAACCAAGTGTGAGAGAAATAGTAAGTCGCGTTCGAACTTTAATTGTCATCGATGACGAATCAACAACCCGAAAAACGTTTTTCAATATTGTCGACGAACTGGAAAACCAGCTGCCGGAGTTGAAAACGGCCGTCCATCTGGTGATCCATGATTGGGCCGAACCCAGTAATCCAAAAAAAAACAACAACCTTAAATTTGATTTTCACTCCCTTACAAGTGGTCAATGGAGGTTCGAACCGGCTAAAGCAACTCATAGGAATTACCACCCTACAAAAAATGCCGTTGGCAATGGTCTAGATAAGACGGCGTACTTGAATCTTTCTTTTGGCAGAACCGCCTTGCACACCCTTCCTGCATGCAACCCCGAAATAAAGCCTATCGCAAAAGGTAAAATACTGGTTTTGGGGACCGGCGAATTCCAGTACCTCCCTTTTCGTTGGGCAGAGAAGCTGGAAGCAGAAGGTCATGACGTCTCATTCCAATCAACCACACGCTCCCCCCTTCTAGCTGGTGTAGGGATTGAATCGATCCTTGAATTCGAAGATGGGTATGGTGATGGAATTTCGAATTATCTCTATAATACTCATCCTGAGCAGTTTGATCAGGTGTTTCTGTGCTGTGAGTCAAAGTCTCACGTTTTGCCTCCCCAACTTTTGGACTATCCGAATCTAGAGCCCGTATATTTTTAATTGGCCTGTGGAAACGATACTTTTCCTGGATCTCGATAATACCATATTTCGCACTGCGCGGCGTGCCAAAGAGGACTTGGGTAATCCCATTGCCTATGATGCTTCAGGAAGCCCCATTTCGTATATGTCTGATAAACAAAGTGCGATACTGTGCCAAATAAGAAATGGAGCTCGTGTTATTCCCGTTACTGCGCGGACCACCGCTACCCTGAAACTCGTGGACATCCAATTTGATGACTATGCGATCTGCTCCTACGGAGGCGTCATCTTATCCGCCGATGGCAATCCGGACATTGCCTGGAACTCGAAAATCCGGAAGCAATCTCAGGAAAATTATCCGAGACTCCTGGAAATAAAAAAACAACTGGAAGCCAAATGCACTGACATTTCGGGCAATATCGAAATGAGAATAGTGAATGATTTGGGTATGAACCTTTACGCTTCGGCGAGACATACCGGGAAGGATGAAACGGTGCTCACTCGACTTTTCGAAAGCCTAAAACCTGAATTACCTGAAGGATTTTGGATACATATGAACGGAAATGAACTATCGGTCATACCTGATTATGTGAACAAAAAGGTGGCGGTGAGTCATATCCTAGATCACCATCTATCTCCTAAAGCATTAAAAATTGGTTTTGCCGACAGCATCAGCGACTGCGGCTTTTTAGGCTTGTGTGATTTTCTTCTGGTTCCGAACGAATCTCAAATTGGTACCGAGATTAAAAATATGACGTTATGATCTTTAGCGGATCATACGATTCGGCCGACGTGCAATTTCTTCTTGAGCCGATAGATATGCCCCCCACTCCTGTCCCAGAGCGGGAAAAATTAATCCAGTCTGGCGAACGCCATTACTCTGAACTTCTTGCACCTGAAATGGTGCCGAGTGCCGAATATCTTGAATTATACCAGGAGGCCCTCAAGCGGAACAAATCCCGAATGGCAAAAGCAATCGCAGCATTGGCCAAACGAATTGCTTTGGAGAAACCGAAAACACCGGTCATTGTCAGCCTTGCCAGAGCAGGCACTCCGATTGGCGTACTACTTCGTCGAGCACTTGAGAAACTTGGATGCAAAGTAGTTCACTATTCAATATCAATCATCCGTGGAAGAGGCATAGATGAAAATGCATTATCACATATTCTGGGCCATCATTCGGATGACGATATCGTTTTTGTTGATGGCTGGACTGGAAAAGGAGCCATAGCCGGAGAACTTAAGGCGGCAATTAAGCACTTCAATAATAGCAACGGCACCCGTCTTTCTGAATCCCTAACTGTCTTGACAGATTTGGCGGGAATCGCAGGGCTTGCTGACGATGGTGAAGATTATCTCATCCCTTCATCAATTTTGAATTCGGTCGTTTCAGGACTGATCAGCCGTAGCGTGCTAAACAATGATTATTTAAATGAAGGCGGTTTCCACGGCTGTGTATTTTATGAAGAGAATCGGAATAGAGATGTTTCTAGAGAATTCGTCGATGAATTAACTCTGGCTGTAACCCCTCACCTTACAGACAAGGAACTCGCGCCCGCAATGTGGGATGACGGCGACCGGCTGAAAAGGGCAACATCGACAAAAGAATTTGTCTCCGCCCTCACGCTTAAACACGGGATCAATGATATAAACCGGGTTAAGCCAGGGATTGGCGAAGCAACACGGGCGGTGCTTCGAAGAATCCCTGAAAGAGTCATCTTGAAAAGTGAAAGACATGAAGATCTACAGCATCTTACTCACTTGGCTAGGAGCAAATCAGTTCCCATTGACATTCAGCCAGATATGCCATTCCAAGCCACAGCGATAATCAAAAAATTAGGCCAGTAATTTCAGAAGCCATGATGCCATCCATAAAAAAGTTGGATCATCGGTTGATCATCTCAACACCTCTTTTGCTCAGAATTGTTACGCTTTTCCTTTATACAAAAAACATCATTGTCGATCGGCAGATCCAACAAGTGCTAATTCGCTTTCGCTATCTTTGGTTTATTACTTCAGCAGAAGTGATCCCATTTCAAGAAATTCAAAGGATCGATTATTCCTGTGAAAGCACCCTGAATTATCAGACCAGATACAGGAATCGTAACTCCAGTCATTCTTCGAGTGCCCGTGTTGAAAATGACGTGTTCAATGTGAGATTGGTTCTAAATAAGACGCGTGAAAGAATAGAGGTCGCCCGTTTTTCAGGACCGGGCAATTCAAACATCGACGACAATGCCTCACGTGAATTTGCTCACACTCTGCAGCAACTCACCAACTTGCCGTTAACCGAGCCCGGGTTGAATATCCCCGAAGATGGAGGCCTTTTTTCCCTGCTCGAGCCCGACCTGCAAAAGGTCCTTGAGCTCTGTTGTATGCATCTGGTTTCGCTGGATGAGGAGTTCACTCCTGATGAACAGAACTGGGTTGATGATAAATTTGGGCTTGGCACTTCCGAACGGTTCATCAATGAGATGTCGGGTATAAATTGGAAAATTTGTTTTAGTGAAATTCATGAACGATTGAGAGCACTCACACCGAGGGATCAGATATATGCCAAGACACAAGCCCGACACCTTTTCCAGAAATTAATGGAAGCGGACGAATTAAAAGGAATAGAGCAGGAACGGCTTGATCACCTGATGGGTTTTATCCGTGAAGCGTTTTATCAGGATGAATAGCCATCGGGTCAATGCTGCCAAACGGCATAACCTTCAGCGCGCAAGTCTTCGGCCAGTGATATTTCCTTTGCGGCTGCGTCCACGTAACTCATAGGGTTATAACACTCATAGATCCGAGGAAGAAGGTGTAGCCCATATTTCTTAACGTACTTGTTAGCCTTGTAACCTCGCTTGTGGTTTTTGAAACGCTCCTTGGGATTCAACCCGGTCATGCCCACGTACATCGGAGTGAGGAATGGATCATATCCCGGATTTGCCTCCACAAACGCTTTATCCCGGAGCACCGCATCATCCAATTCCACCACGTACACATTATGATGATTCTTTGCCATATCTTACTTACAAAAAACTGTAAGCACCCACTATGACATAATCGCAACGGTTATTCCTCAGAAGATATCTCCTGTCCCTCTCCAAGTTTTTCAGCCTCCGCTGCTTCACGCGCTTTACGAGCCTGAATAAAAGAACGGACACATAGACCGACAAAAACAACACACAACACAAGCGTTGCAATCTTGGAGATTAGCGCAGCAGTAGGTTGACCTTCCTTAATAAGGCTAGGAATTACTCCAATCGCTCCGATTAGCCCAATCAGTACGGCAATGTGCATGGCCATCATCCGGCGATTTTCATTAGCCGCCAGTAGTCCGCACACAAAAAGAATGGCTCCTATTATTGCGGGAATAAGAGCGGTTTTGTGTACAGCTCCAGTAGCAAAATAACCTGCCAAACCGGTGGCAACCAAAAGCACTCCGAAAAGAATTGTAATTTTAAACATCATATCACTACCCAATCTGTATCGACTAAAGTCAGTTCTCGTCAATTCAATCTGACCAACCCTATAAACGCAAAACTGTTGATAAATATCCATTTGCGGGCACTGTCAAGAGTTGCCCCCCGCCTTCACTGTCCCCATGATGGTGACCTAAAGCATGAATCCGGTTTTACTTTTTTTTTCCGCTTTCCTGTTGGCTTGCTCCGGGTGCCAAACAGCTGCGTACTATTGCCAAGCAGCAAGAGGGCAAGCACAGATGGTGTTTGGCCAAAAGAGCATCAGTAGCATGGTGGGAAATTCGGAAGTGCCTGAGAAACTCAAAAACAAACTCCAACTGGTCTTGGACCTGCGTGAGTTTTCCAGAACAGAGCTCGAGATGGATCCAGATGGCAACTACCTGCGTTATCGCGACCTAAACCGCAAGTACGCACTCTGGGTCGTGTACGCTGCCCCTCCCTTAAGTGTTAAACTTAAAACCTGGTGGTATCCCATCGCCGGAAAATTTACCTCGCGAGGCTTCTTCAAGGAGACTGCTGCGAGAAACTTTGCAGATGGGTTACAGAAAGCAGGGATGGATGTGTATGTTGGAGGGGCACCGGCTTATTCGACGTTGGGCTGGTTCAACGACCCGGTGCTCAACACCTTCATCAACTATTCTGAAACAGACTTGGCTGAGCTATTATTTCACGAGTTGGCTCATCATCATTTGTTTGTTAAAGGAGACGCGACCTTTAATGAAAGCTTTGCCACCGCGGTGGCACAAATTGGGGTGGCAAGGTGGTTAAAAACCAAGCGAGGAACTGAGCAGCGTGATGAATACCTGGCCAGATGTGCACGCCGATACACCCTCAGCGAGCTACTGGCTAAGAGTCGCACCCAGTTGAAGGAACTTTATGCTTCAAAGAAAACTCTGCCACAAAAACGTAGAGATAAAGCGCAACTCATAGCTGCATTGAAAAAAGACTTGGTCGCGTTGAGCGAGAGCGACCCAGCCTACCGCAAGCGGGCAGTCTGGGCGAAGCGTACCATTAACAACGCCGTATTAGGCGCCCGTTCGGTTTATCACCGACGGGTCCCCGCCTTCTACGCGTTGTACGAACAAAGCAGCCGGGATATGGGAGCTTTTCTTAATGAAGTCGAAAAAATCGCCTGCCTAAAAAAGAAAGACCGCGACTCCGTTCTCGCCGAATACGAAAAAAGAGCCGCGTCCTCAAAGTTAATCTCGATCAATAATTGATCAGCTCAAGCTAAACTATCTACCACGTGGGCCACCTCGCCCAGGTCCGCCAGACTGAGGCCCTCGACCACCAGGTCCGCCCCGCCAAGATCCGCCAGACTGAGGCCCTCGACCACCAGGTCCGCCCCGCCAAGATCCGCCAGGCTGAGGCCCGCGACCTTGAGGTCCACGTTGCGCTTCAGGACGACGTCCATCGCGGCCTCCATCACGTTCACGAGATTCGCGCCATTGCTTCATACGTTCTTCCATAGCCTTGCGCATATCTTCTCCACGATCGCTGCGTCCACGATCATCTCCCCGCCCACGGGAATTTCTTTCAGCGCGTTCGCGGTCCTCACGGGCTTTCTTCATGCGTTCTTCGATTGCCTTTCTCCAATCAGTACCGGAGGAGCGTTGCGGCGTGCGGGAACGGGATGAATCTCTTGATTGCGAATTTTTTGCCTGAGAACTGCGTGATGGTGAAGAAGAACTTCTGGATCTTGTAGAACCACTCTGGACCGAGGGACGTGTGCTATAAGAACCTCCCAATTGAACCTGCACCGTTTTCGTCTTACCCCCACTCGAAACGAGCAGAGTTGCCTTTTGGCCCGGTTTGGTCTTGGAGAGTCGACCAATCAAGCCTGAACTACTGGTTACGGAAGCTCCGTTCATCTTCACAATGATATCACCCTTTTTGAGCTTCGCACGGGCGGCAGCGGTGTTGGCATACACCTGTTGAATCCGAAGTCCTTTGGGTTTGGATGACGATTCTACCGAAGCACCCAGATAACCGCGGGATGAGGACTGCTGCTTGCCTTGAGAAGAGGCGAGAGACCGGGATGAGCCTTTAGGTTGAGGCTTCTTAGATTGAGAACTACGTGATGCGTTGCTGTTCCACAGTTGCTTCCTTACCTCTATTAATTTCTTTTGGGCATCTTCCTTGGAAAGTTTCCCCGCTTTTATTTCAGCAGCAAAGTGTCTTTCAGTAGCTCGATATCTTGCCAAGCGCGGATCCTCTTTGCCTTCTTCCTTTTTATCGCCACCACCGCGATTGGCGGCTTCCATGCGTTTACGCAGTTCTGCATACATCTTGGCCGCATCCTCCCGTTTAATTTTGCCACTCCTTATGCCTTCCTCAATGCGCTTGCGCCTTATTTCATAGCCTTTTCTGGCATCGGCTTGGCGATCATTGGACTGAGTCTCACGACCTCTACCTCGACGGTTATCGTCCTCGCGCTGGGCGACTTCCATTCGTTTTTTTGCCGCCGCCTGCAGTTTTTCAGCCTGTTCACGAGTCATTAACCCCTCTTTAATCGCATAATCCAAACGGCGTTTAACCGCCTCTGGATCAAGCGGATTGACTCGGCCCGATCCACGGTATCGTTCCATGGCTTCACGAGCCCACTGGGCGTCACTCCCTCTCTGTTCACGGTCGCCTCGACTCCGTTCCTGAGCATTAGTTGAAATCACAGCCACTATCAGGGCCAATAATCCATGGATTAAGTTGTTTGGTTTCATTATTATTAGGTTATTAAATTAGTTTTACTCGGTCCTGCTTTGCTTGAGAGAAAATCCCGATTCTTTCTGCCCTTTAATACGCTATCCGTAGCCTGTGAGTTACATATAACATGTATCAGGCAGGTAAAAATCCCTAAATACCCTCTCTTGTCAATAATCCCGTGGATATTTAGGCTCCTCACAACAGCCTCCTTTAATGAATCCCGACCTCACCCTACAACCAACTACGGACCCGGCACAACTGCTCCGTTACCGTGACCGGCAGTATGCTGCCGAGCTGATGGCTGCAGCCATTGTCCATCTGGATCTCTTCTCCTGGCTTAAAAAAAATTCCGGTGTGAGCACCGACGAACTGCTCAAACATTATAAATTTGCGGAACGTCCCGCCGATGTGCTGCTCACTCTGGCCAGGGCCAACGGATTAATTAAAACGACTGAAGATCAGCATTCCATTACTCCCTTGGCAGAGGAATTTTTGACCAGTGATTCATCGTGGAATTTACATCCCTATTTCGCTCCAATTCAGGACACCCAAATTACGCAGGATTTTCTCACCGTCCTGCGCACCGGCAAACCCGCCAACTGGCAGTCCCAAGGGGAAGGGAGTGACTGGCATACCTCAATGCTCGATGAGGATTTCGCGCGGAGCTTTACCCAAATCATGAACTGCCGCGGACTTGCCTTTGGCCAAAATCTGGCTCAATCCCTCACTCCACACTTGGCCGACAAATCGCATCTACTCGATATCGGTGGCGGTTCGGGTATTTATGCCAGCACGATGATTGCCGCCCATTCACACCTTACTGGAGTGGTAATGGAACAAGCCCCAGTCGACGCCATCGCGCGCGAGGAAATAGCCAAACATGGCTTGTCTGAAAAACTGGAGGTAATTACTGCAGACATGTTTGAAGTCGACTGGCCCGCGTGCGATGTACTGCTTCTTTCCAATGTCCTGCACGATTGGGATATGCCTGAAGTGCGAATCCTGTGCGAGAAGGCCGTAGCTGCCCTTACCGCAAACGGACTACTAGTAATTCATGAAGCCTTTATTAATGATGAGAAAACCGGACCCTTGCCGGTAGCCGAGTATTCCGCACTACTCATGAATATCACCCAAGGCAAATGCTATTGCCCAAATGAATACGGCTTGATTTTGAAAGATCTGAATTTCGAAGTGGGCCCTTATCAGCACACTATGGCCGATCGAGGCTTTGTTACGGCAGTGAAGCGGTAAGGCAAACCTTGCCCATAGCATAGTACACTGCCACAATTGTGGTGCTATGCGTTCCCTTCTATTGATTGTGATAATCGTGGCTCAATCCGTATTGGCGGCGGATAAACACCAGTTGGAGTTCACTGGTAATAAAGCGTTCACAACTCAGCAACTGCATCAAGCGTTGACCTCCTCTGACGATTACACTTTCGTTTCGCATCCACTGGTGAACAAAGAAGCGTTCCAGACAAACTTGTCTCACCTACTGCAGATTGCTTATGCCGATCGAGGTTATGTTAAGGCTCGCGTTACGGTGGCCCCACCTTTCAAGGGCAAATGGCAGGTACGGATTAAGGAAGGCAAGCAATTCACCTGTCGCAAAGTCATTGCCTCTTCCAGAAACAATCCATTAGCTAAGGAACTGGCAATCTTCCTTTCTCAATCCATCAAGGGTTATGAGCCAGCAGCAGTTAATCCAAATAACCCTCTTTCACTAGATAAAATGTATCAACAAGCAGACTGGGTAGCCGGCCAGCCTGCACGCCTGACTCGCGCAAGGCTTGAAGCTCTTGGCTGGAACGCCAGGTTGTTTTGTTTTCTGAAGGGCTACACCCAGGCCAAGGCCACCCTCCTCCCGAAACTACGTGAGGATGGGGCCATCGACATGGAGGTTCAAATGGAACTAGGGAAAAAACAATTCGAGACCGCTGTGAAAACAGAAGCCTTAAAACTGGGCCAAGTCCAGGTGCATGGATCGGAAGCAAACAAGCTTGAGGATTTCCTTAAATTTTTGGGGCTACGCACCGGAATGCCTATCACACCTACAATGTGTCGGGATTTACAGAAAACACTGTGGGATTCCGGAAGGTTTTTGGCGGTGCATGTCGCCTGGCGTAAAGATGGAGAAAAAGAAACCGTGGGCATGGATATCCATGTTACTGAATGTCCCAATGTACCTCTTTTGCGTGAAGCCCTTCCTGAGAACACAAGAAAAGCATTGGCCATTTACCGCTCTCTGATGACGAACACCCAAGGTGGGTTTGGAGAGGTGGAGATAAATCTCATGATTGATGCATCCGAAGCCAAGGATTTGGCCGACGACAGGCTACCTTGGAAAGCTCTGCTAGGCGGTGACCGAGCTCAATTGAGTGCGGTTTTTGCTGCCAATAAAGGCATGGGGATTGCCCTTCGTAATACCACCAAGAAAGAGACAGAAGCCTTACGATGGGGCGGCGTTTCACTCAGAGGAGAAGAAACCGGGCTATTCCGGCCGGCAAACAAGGTTAAGTGGGTTGCTCCGAATAAAGGCAAAACTACTGGGGCACAAATCAACCTCTCTATCACTCCTCCTGAAAAACAGGAAGGTACAGGAAGATTTAATATAGGAGGAGGCTTTTCCACTGACCAACCTGTGCCGCTAAAGTTTAACATCAACTTCCCGCCTGCAACCATTCTGACCATCCTTCATAGTGGAAAATTTGGAAAGACAATGGATGTAGGTGCAATAAAATCAAAAACAACCACTTCCGATGAGGGCATTATTTTTGATCATTTTACCTTCACAATAACGGACCGGGCAGGCCCAAAGCCTATCGACATCCCTGCCCAGCTGAAAACCCGCAGGGATGCCCAGTCCCGAGTCCTCTTAATGCAAATGGAAATGGAGTATGATGGTGTAAAAATCGATCTCAAACTATCACGCACAAAAAATGCCTTACGTGAATTGGCAGACCGTTTAACAAAAGAAACAGAAACGCATTTCAACCAATACAACGAGGACCATGGATTGAGCACTTTATTTGGTTTTCTTGGCACCCATGTAGCGCCTCTGATCTACAAAAATGTAACCCGCTTTGAAGACAAAGACGGAACACTCAGCCTCCTGAACCGCGCCAAACTAGAGGCTCAAGTGCAGCTATTAAAAACGCTGGGGCCACAAATACAAAAGGCACTGGAACCTTTCGATGGATTTACGCCAAATTCACCGGGTCCATTTGAAATTCGCCGGGGGATTTTCATGGATCAACCTGTGACATCCAAAATCACCGTTGATAGGAATACCAAACAGATTCCTTTGGGAGAAGGTCGTTGGTCTATCTCCAGCCCCCATGGTGACAGGGAATTTGATTTTCAAATGCGCGAGCGGACAATTGACGAATCCTCACTTTCGCTGCCAGCTCTCCTATTCAAAATAATTATTTTTTCCGGTCCTATCCTTGCTGATAACGCATGGCCCAAGGCCATTAATAGGGAGTATAACTTAATTCAAATTCATTCGACCCAATATACTGAAGCAGCGTTACTACAAATGGTGGAAACCGGAAAAGTCGGTCCCATTGCATGTCTGGTCGCGGCGAATTTTTTGAATCTATTGGACTTACCTGGCGGCATGCGATGCGCCAAGGCGGGTTTGGAGCGACTAAACGAGAAAGGGATGCGCCTTGATCAGCAACCCTTTACTGACCCCAGCTCGCCCATGATTCACGCTACCGATCGTTTTCTGGAAACTGCGAACCCTATCCTGGTGAAAAAAATTGTGGATGAAATTTACGTTGAGCTATTGGGGCAAAATCAAAAGGCTGAGTTGCTCAAGCGACTCGCGGCCAATGAAAAAATCAAAGCGGTCGAAATTCTCGGGCCGGTTATAGCTAATACGTGGAAACAACTGATTCCCACGATTGCCAATGAACTTCAAATGTCACAGTTCGGATCCATGAGACACATTCGTGCTGAAGCAACCCAGGGCAATGCAGAGTATCAGTTCATCCTCGGTCTCATGTATTTTAAGGGTCGCGGTGTTGCCGTTGACCTGGTTGAGTCCTTTGCTTGGGTATCCCACTCGGCTCGAAAGAACTATCCTGATGCCACCAACCTTCGGACCGCAATTATGAGGCAAATGACCCCTGAAGAGATACTCCGCGGCATGAAACGCACTTCAGAAATCAAGTAGAGAATCCATATCTCATTGCCACGCGCTTAAACGAGCGCAGTGAAACAGTAACTTAAACCAATATGGATCCAACCCTCGGCGCATTTCTGGCATTCCTGCCAATTCTGGTGGCGGCAGTGTTTCTGGTTGGTCTTCGCTGGCCAGCCAGTAAAGCAATGCCTCTGGCTTACCTGAGCTGCGTGGGATTGGCTGCCCTTGTCTGGAAAGTACCGGGAATCCAAATCGCTGCAGGCTCAGTAAAGGGTTTGCTCATTACCCTTCAGCTTCTCTACATCATCTTCGGAGCCATTCTGCTTTTGAACACCATGCGGGAAAGCGGGGCATTGCGAACCATTCGCGATGCCTTTACACGCATTACCCCTGATCGGCGTATTCAAGTGATCATCATCGCCTGGCTCTTTGGTTCCTTCATTGAAGGGTCAGCGGGTTTTGGCACCCCAGCAGCTGTGTGCGTCCCTTTACTGGTGGCACTGGGCTTTCCTGCGTTGGCGGCGGTGGTGGCAGGGATGATGATCCAGTGCACTCCGGTTTCCTTTGGCGCGGTGGGCACCCCCATTCTGGTAGGAGTCAAAAACGGGCTGGCTTCCGGTGAAACAGCCGCACTGCTTGCAGACCCGGCTTTCCTTCCAGCAATCGGCACCAAAGTGGCCACACTGCACGCCTTGTGCGGCACACTAGTCCCGCTACTGGTGGTTTCAGTCATGACCCGTTTCTTCGGAAAAAATAAATCGTTTGGTGAAGGACTTCGCATTTGGCCCTTTGCCATCTTTGCCGCGCTGGCTATGACGATCCCCTATTATATGGTGGCAACCACCCTTGGCCCCGAATTCCCCTCTCTCTTTGGCGCACTGATTGGACTGGCCATTGTGATTCCTGCCACCAAGGCCGGTTTTCTTCAGCCCAAGGAGAAATGGGATTTTCAGGCAAAGGAAAAATGGAATGAGGACTGGAACGGCTCCATCGAAATCAAGGATACCGAGACACAGGCGGATATCGGCCTCTTCGGTGCATGGCTTCCCTACCTTTTGATTGCCGTACTGCTAATTATTACCCGCATCCCTGAGCTGAACATTAAGCCACTGGTCACAGGTGTGTTCTTTGAATTCAAGAACCTCTTTGGTTCCACTGTAAGTTCAGGCAAGATCATGCCCCTATATCTGCCGGGCACCATTTTTGTGATCGTCTCAGCCATCACTTTTTTCCTGCACCGTATGGACGGCCCGGCTTACCGACGCGCGTGGGGTGATTCCATCAAGACCACCTTGGCTGCCTCCGTTGCGCTTGTTTTCACTGTCCCCATGGTTCAGGTGTTTTTGAATTCCGACGGAGGCGCAGCCTCACTGGATGCCATGCCCAAGGTGTTGGC
>CAZHJW010000043.1:0-15490 GCA_964533265.1 uncultured Pedosphaera sp. | reverse complement strand
GGATCATCCCATTCATCATACCGCCGGGCTGGCGTTTATGCGCCGGAGTGGTGTAATTGTTCTGGTTGGGTCGGCGCGGTTCACGTTCTCCTTTGGCCTTGGCCTCCGCGCGTGCTTTTTCCCACGCTTTAAGATCGGCAGCATAACGTTTATCGGCCCCTGCCTTCTCCCCGCCTTCTCGCCATGCCTTCATTGCCCCGTCAAATTGTTCAATGAAGGGCTGCATTTCAGGAAAGGGTTTCAAGGTATCCTTCAACACCCAGTGCTGGGCCATGGTGCCACCCCATGACACATCGATAAGTCCCACCGGAACCTTGAGTCGGCGACTGATGCGCTGGGCAAAGTAGTAACCCACAGCCGTGCAGTTCTCCACCTGTTCGGGGATAGCTTGCCGCCAGTTGCCTTGATCGCTGGTTTCATTGATCACCGGAAAATCCTCCTGCGGAGTGGGGCGGGCAATATGCGGCAGGCGGATAAAGCGGATGTGAGGTGAATCAGCTGAAGCCACTTCCAGATCCGAATCGCGCGAGGAGCGTAAACTCCACTCCATATTACTTTGCCCACCACACACCCAAACCTCACCCACGAGAATATCAGTTAGGGTAATCTTTTCGGTGCCGGATGTAACAACCAGTTCGCGTCCTTTGAAGCTCATCTCGAGCTTATCAAGTAGAAGCAACCATTGGCCCTCGCCATCGGCCTTGGCAGATTTGCTTTGCCCGGCGAATTGCGCTTTTACTTCCGCCCCCGCCTTGGCCCAGCCCCAGATATGCACCGGCTTGCCCTGTTGCAGCACCATTTTGGGCCCGAAGATATTCGGTAGCCGCAGTGTTTCCGCAGCAGAAAGATTGCAGGCAAATAAAATGAGGGCCAAAAAACGAATCGTGTGCATGGGCCAGAGGATAGGGAGAGCATGGTTGATTCAAAAGCCTAATAAAGAAAAACGCGGGCCATTTGGCCCGCGTGACAAAACTTGCTTGGGAAGAGTCCTTACTTCTTCTTCCTCGGCTTGGCCTTCTCGATCTTGCTGGCAACAAGTACGCGGGCCTTGCCTTTACCTTCAAACTTTGCGGTTACCGCAGCGAAGACATCTGCCTTGCAGATCTCCTTGTGAAACGCCTTTGTCACGTCATCATTCTTGAGCATAATGACGCGGGTAGTTTCCTTGCCATCCTTGTTTTTGCGCTTGATTTCCAATGCGGCCTGGCATTCCTCGGTTTTCTTGAGTGAGCACTTCGCGCACTTCAAGGTGCCCTTTAAGGTGCGTTCGGCGGCGGGATCCTTTTTCTTCTTATCATCGGCTCCAACCAAAACCAGGCTGAGAGCGAATGTGGCCACTGTAATTAGTGTAGTAATATTTTTCATGTTAATGGTAACGGGGTTACGGAGATAACGATGGGGTTTTTTTATATGAAAGCAAGATATTTGCTGTCATAGCCTGATATTGCCTCTGCTCGGTCCACCCATTACCATTGGTCATGTCTCATTTTTTGTTCCCGTTTTTCCTCCTCTTTCTATTCATTATAAATGGGATTAATGCTGCAGAAGTTCGCGTTCTTGACGCGCACCGAATGTATCATCTCGGTACCGAAGGGTTTGCTGAGTGGGATGAGTTTAAGGACAACAAACCCCACGGTCGCCGTGTCGATGTGAAGTTCAGGGCGACAAAGAATAAAACCCCCAATGTGCTTCTTTTGCGGCAACGACAGGTGAAGGTCAGGTGGCCTATTTTACTTAACCAGAAACGCATCGGTTATCTGCTTCCTGAAGATCCGGCCCTTTGGCATTCGGTTATCGTGCCCGCTGGAGCCTTGGTTGAGGGGGAGAACACGTTGTCAGTGGTTTCTCCGAAAATCACCGATGACATTGAGGTGGGTGATTTTCAATGGGCGAACGCCTCTGGGCTTGGTGAACTGTTTCAAGGGGATTTGGACGTGACAGTTTTGGATGCAGATTCTGACAAGTCCATTCCGTGCAGGATAACGATTGTGGATGAGGCCGGCACCCGGGCCGCATTGTGGCCGGTCCCGGTAAAGCAGCAATTGGCTCACCGTTCAGGGGTTATCTATACCAGTAGTGGCAGAGCTCAGTTTAAGGTGCGGCCAGGCCGTTATACACTCTACGCCTCACGCGGGTTTGAATACAGCGTAGCCAAAGTGAATTTGGAGGTGGAAACAAATGTGCCTCGTCAAGTGCAGTTGAAGATTCGCAGGGAAGTCCCAACCCCCGGACTGGTGTCTGTCGATACGCATATCCATACCCTTACCCGTAGTGGACACGGCGATTCAACCGAGGAAGAGCGCATGCATACAATTGCCGGTGAAGGCATTGAGTTGGCGGTTGCCACTGACCATAATCATCATGCCAATTATTTACCTGTTCAGAAGTCTACCGAGACGCTTCCTTTTTTCACGAGCGTGATTGGTAATGAAGTCACTACCAAGACAGGTCATTTCAATGCCTTTCCCATTTCCCCAGACAGCCCAGTTCCTGATTACAAGCTTGGCGACTGGACGAAGTTGATGGCGTCCATGCGTGCCACGCCTGGGGTGAAGGTCATCGTCCTCAATCATCCGCGCAATACCCATAGTAAGTTCAGCCCGATGGCTGCCGAAAACTTTAATCATGCCACCGGCCACAACTTGTATGGTGCTCCCTACAGTTTTGATGCGATGGAGGTCGTGACTTCAGCGGCCATGCAGTCTGATATTATGAGCTTGTATCGGGACTGGTTTGCGATGCTGAACTGGGGCCACCGGGTAGCCGCAGTTGGATCGAGTGACACGCATGATGTAAGTCGGTTCATTCTCGGTCAGGCCCGTACTTACGTTGAATGCCCGGATGAAAATCCTTCCAGGGTTGATGTTGCCAAGGCCTGCGATAGTTTCCGAAAAATGCGCGCTTATGTGAGCATGGGATTACTGGTAAGGATGAAAGTGGACGGAAAATTCCGTTGCGGGGATGTGGCCACTGGAAAGGGGAAGCTGCGGGTGGGGGTGGAAGTTCTGGGGCCCTCCTGGGTTCAAGCGGACCGGGTGGACCTCTTTTCCAATGGAAAGTTGATCCATTCCCATAAAATTTCTCCCTCGGCTAAAATTGTGAAAGCTGAAGTGGGGTGGGTTTTACCACGGCCGACTCATGATGTGCATCTGATTGCCTTGGCGACTGGTCCAGGTATCACCGCCCCTTTTTGGGAGAGTCCACGACCTTATCAGCCAACCTCGACCAAACATAACCCACGAGTGCAGGGTGCCACCAACCCGATTTTTATCGATGGGAATAATGACGGGAAATATACTCCGCCCCGATTGCAGGCAGAGCAGCTTCTTAAACAAAACGCGGACGATCTGAACGGTTTGTTTGACGCACTCGAATCTCGGGATGAAGCGGTCACTACACAGATGGCGGCCCTCCTGCATGCTTCAGGCCGTGATCTTCATTCCAAGTCGTTGGCTCGGCATTACACAAAAACCCCCGCCATCAAGGCGGGATTTGAAGCGTTCATAAAAACAATAGGAAAATAGTATTCCCTATTTCTTCTTGTTCGGACGATTGGGGCGCTTGCGGGAAGGGCGGACCGGATCCTGCTCTGGCACCTTGTAGTGAACTCGTAAACGTTTCAGTTCAGCCAAAAGGTCAGTCTGGACCTTGGCGTAGTCTGAATTGCCATAGACACTCAGGAGTTCGTTTGGATCTTTGTTGAGATCAAACAGTTCCCACTCGTCGTTCTGATAAAAGTACATGAGTTTGTGTCGACCGTTGGTCACACCGTAGTGGCGGGCCACACTATGTGCGCCGGGAAACTCGTAGTAGTGGTAGTAGAAGTGGGTCCGCCAATTCTTGGGTGTTTGGCCCTTGAAAAGGGGGACGATGCTCGTTCCCTGCATATCTTTGGGAATCTTGGCACCGGCGATGTCCAGGAAGGTTTCTGCAAAGTCTAGATTGGAAACGATGTCACTATTGCGGCTGCCGGGCTTGACCACCCCAGGCCAGCGGACCAGCAGGGGCATGATGAGGCTTTCCTCATACATCCAACGCTTGTCGTACCAGCCATGGTCTCCGAGGTACCAACCCTGGTCACTGCTGTATATAACGATGGTATTTTTGGCGAGTCCGCTTTCGTCCAGGTAATCAAGAACACGACCGAGGTTGTCATCCACCGATTGCACGCAACGTAGGTAATCCTTGATGTAACGCTGATACTTCCATTTCACCAGTGCCTCGCCTTGCAAGTTGGCTTTACGGAAGGCCTCGTTCTTCGGGCCGTACGCGGCTTCCCACACCTTGCGCTGTTCCGGAGTCAGGTTTCCTGGTCCTCTGTTAAGCTTGAGGTCGTTTTCGTTGAGGTGGCGGGCAACAGTCATAGCCTGTTTGCTGGCAGCAGAGGTGCGGCCCTTGTAGTCGTCCCATAAAGTTTCCGGTTCAGGGATTGTGACATTGTCGAATGTGTTTAAATGTTTGGGGCCGGGCTGCCAGTTTCGGTGAGGTGCCTTGTGCTGAAACATGAGCATGAAAGGTTTATCCTTTTCGCGGTCATTCTTGAGCCAGGCAAGGGCCTTGTCGGTAATGATATCAGTGGTGTACCCGGTATGAGGCTTGGTAACGGCCTTGCCGTTTTCATCGGCAGTGATCATGGGGGGGTTGTAGTAGGGGCCCTGTCCTTTCAGGACATCGAAGTAGTCAAAGCCAGTAGGGGTACTGCCGAGGTGCCATTTGCCGATTACCGCTGTGGTATAGCCAGCTTTGCGTAGCAGTTTGGGGAAAGTCTGCTGTTCGCCATTAAAGGTGATGCCATTACGGAAGAAGCCGTTTAAATGGCTATGCTTGCCTGTCAGAATGACTGCCCGGCTGGGGCCACAGATGGCGTTACTGACATAACATTTCTCAAAGAGCATGCCTTCGGTGGCCAATCGGTCCATGTTGGGTGTAGTGTTGATCTTCGAGCCGTAAGCACTGATGGCATGGGCCGCATGGTCGTCAGTGAAGACAAACACGATATTCGGGCGTTGGGCTGCAAAAAGTGAAGGGAGCACAGCCAGCCCCAGTAGGGTAATAATGTATCTTTTCATGTCAGGGAGAACGGGTTGAATTAAGCAACTCGTTAAGACAATGGCAAGCTTGGTTAATCGGCTACTACAGTTTCGTTGGTGTCTGTTGCCGGTTTGGGTAACCAGTTGTTCCAGCCGCGGGCCTGCAGGCAGATGACTACAAACGAGCAGAACATGTTGGCAATACTGTCGGTTTGGTAGCCGTAACTGAACCAGAAGAAATTGGCGATGATACCTATCAGAAAGCCGGTCCGACTTCGGTTGCCTAACAAGTAAAGTGAAATGAAAGTAAAAGCCATTGCCGCCCAATCGCAGGCGTAATACTCCATCGCGTGTTCTTGAAAATATTTCATGGTTGGCGCGCACAATTACCTCCATGAAGAAAATTCGCAAAGATATTTCAAATAGGCCTTCTTCGGGCGGTGAAATAATTCACGCAACAAGAGGAAATTTCACGCATACATCCATGCAGTTTCTGTTCAGGGTTGTTTACGCCTTAAAAAAACAGGACTATAGTTTGGGGTTACTCTTTGGCATGGGCAATGCTCTTGGAGCTGTTCAAGATTGGACGACAACAAGCCTCTAAAAGTAAAGAAGCTGAGCTGAATGAAGAGAGTCGTGTTGTCAGCGGGTTTATGGAACAGTACGGCGATTACGACCGCCTCAAAAAATAAATCTTTGCTGGTAATACAGGGAACGATTGTAAAGCCTAAGGGAATAGGCAGGCCTTCGGCCTCTTTTTTTGTTTGAGTAGAACCTTAGCGGTGATTATTTTATAATAATCAATGATTGCATATCGTTCGAAATTTAATAAACTGAGTTCGATGAATGAGTCGGTTCTGTTATGATAAAAAAATCTTCTACAAGTGGTTTGACTTTGGTGGAGTTACTGGTGGTCGTGACGATTATTGGCATACTGGCTTCACTACTCCTGCCTGTTATCACCGGTCAGAAAAAAATCGCTAGGGCGAAATTGAAGTATACTGCGAACCGGGATGCTTTAATGACCGAATCCAGTAAAATGGTGTGGGATTATTACGAGGCGTCCAATCCTTCTCAAGGTCGACGGATTTCAGAAATTTATTTTGATCCCAGTGTCCAAACCAAGGATTTGCACTTCATGTGGGAGTTGATTGAACCTCAATTCCATCTTCGACACCGAATGGTTTCTATAAAGCTTCTGAATTTTGAATCGTCTGATTTTCAAGATCATTGGATGACCAATATGATTGGTGTGTGGAGAGGGTTGCCATACCGGTTGGAAGGATTGCAAATTCTGACTCTTGACTATACTGCAATCTCTGACAAAGGGATCAAACATTTGTATTCTTATGATCCTGCCTTGCAACGAACCACTCTGCCGGTCCAACAACACCTGATGAAGGATTATGCCATGACAAATTTGTTGCAAATCAGTTTGCTTAAGTGTCCCAATATTACGCGAAAAGGCGTGGCTGATTTGAAGAAAGGGCTCCCAGGGATCGTTGTTATTACGAATTGGGATCCCAATCCCCAAGGGCAAATATTCTAGGGCTAGGGTTTGTCAGCTCCGCCAATACACCTTCTATTTTCCTTGATCTAAGTGGTTGATGTTGCACTCATGGAGCATGAGTTTTCACAATTCTTACACTCGCCGCGATGTTCTCAAAGCCGCCGCGGCTTCTGCCTTTGCCTTTAATTTTTTCCCAGCCCGGGTCTTTGGCGCAAATAACCGCATAGCGGTTGCCGGTATAGGTGCTGGGGGTAAAGGGACCGCTGATATCGCCGGGTCAGCTGCTGCAGGAGCAGATATTGTTGCATTATGCGATGTAGATCCACGGCGTGGGGCAGGAACCATCAAAAAGTTTCCCAAGGCAAAGGTCTTTACTGATTTCAGAGTAATGCTTGATAAGTTTGGTAAGAGCATTGATGCCTGCACGATTTCCACGCCGGACCATACTCATGCGGTCGCCACCATGAAGGCGCTCCAGATGGGTAAACATTGTTATACACAAAAGCCTCTGACCCACGATGTGTGGGAAGCTCGACAGCTGGTGAACGAGGCCGCCAAAGGCAACCTCAGCACCCAGATGGGTAATCAGGCACATGCGGGTGAGCCGATTCGTCGAGTGGTGGAACTGGTGAGAGCCGGCATCATTGGTAATGTAACTGAGGCGCATATTTGGACCAACCGACCCATCTGGCCACAGGGAATGGAGGATCGTCCTCCCAAGGCTCCCGTGCCGCCGAATGTGGATTGGGATTTATGGTTGGGACCTGCACCTTATAGAGATTATGGCGAAGGGTATCTGCCCTTTAAGTGGCGCGGTTGGTGGGATTTTGGAACCGGTGCTTTGGGTGATATGGCATGTCACTTAATGGACATGGCTTGGTGGAGTTTGGATTTGGGTGTTCCGACTCACGTTGAGGCCAGACACGGAGGCAATACCAAGGAAAGTCCTCCCACCTGGGCAGTGATTGATTATCAATTTGCTGCCCGAGGCAAGAAGCCGCCAGTGAAATTGGTTTGGTATGATGGAAAGAAGGATGGGGTTCAAAACGCTCCGTCAAAAGAGGTGACAGGTGGCGTGGATATGCTTGCAGGGAAAGGCACATTCGGGACGGTGCTGGTTGGTGACAAAGGTAAATTGTTTTTCCATCGCAAGAAGAGTAACTGGATGGTGACCGGTCGTGATGCCGATGAGGTAAAACATATTGAAGAAACCACATCACGAACTATCCCTCGGGTGAAAAGCAACTACACAGAGTGGATTAATTTTGCCATGGGCAAGGGGCACGCGCCTTTAAGCCGATTTGAAGTTGCCGGTCCCTACACCGAGGTTGTGTTGTTGGGTAATTTGGCCATTCGTGCTAACGAGCCCGTTGAGTGGAGCCCCCAGAAAGGCGAAGCTAGAAGTGCGAAGGCCAACCGTTTTGTCCGTCGCAAGTACCGCAAAGGTTGGGAATGGTAGAGTATGAAATCTACGTAGATTTTGCCCTTGCGCTATATTGAGCGAGAACGATACTTAAGCCCGACTCCGTTCAACCCTGAATTTATTTTCTACTATGTCTAAAAGAACCCTTATTAAATCCTATACAAGACGCGACGTACTCAAAGCCGGTGCGGCTTCGGCGATCGCTGTAAATTTTCTCCCATCCCGTGTCTTTGGCGCGAATGAACGCTTGACCATGGCTGGAATCGGTGTGGGAGGCAAAGGGGGGAGCGATATTAGTGGTGCCGGTTCAGTGGGTGAGGTGATTGCCCTCTGTGATGTGGATTTCAATCGAGGTGGCGGTTCTGCCAAGAAATGGCCTAAAGCTAAACGATATAGTGATTATCGAAAGATGCTTGATGAAATGGGTAAGGAGATTGATGGGTGCACCGTTTCCACGCCCGATCACAATCATGCCCCTGCAGCGATGCGGGCAATCCGGCAAGGTATTCATGTCTATGTCCAGAAGCCATTGACTCACACCGTGTTCGAGGCGCGCCAAATGCGATTGGCTGCCACTAAGCACAAAGTTTGCACCCAAATGGGAAATCAGGGTACCGCCAGTACCGGTTTACGAGAAGGCGTTGAAGCTCTACAGGCCGGAGCCGTCGGAGATATTAAGGAAGTTCATGTCTGGACGAATCGCCCGGTTTGGCCTCAAGCCCCTGGAATTACCAAGCGTTTACCCGAACAGAAGGTGCCTGGTCATATAGATTGGGATTCCTTTATCGGGCCAGCCCAGATGCGTCCTTATAATGGTGGATACCATCCATTTAAATGGCGTGGTTGGTGGGATTATGGAACTGGTGCTCTGGGGGACATGGCTTGCCATACGGCTAACTTGGTCTACATGGGTTGTCAGTTGACTCAGCCTACTTGGGTAGAGCCCATCACCGTTGGGCCAATTAACCCGGAGACTTATCCGGCATGGGCAGTCATTAAAATGAAGTTTCCTGCTATCAAAGGTCGTGGAGAAGTGACCTTCAATTGGTACGAAGGTAAGGAGAAAGGCAAAAAGAAATTACCATCTGCTGAACTTTTCCATGGGATTAGGCCAGCCAACAGTGGTTCGTTGGTTGTTGGGAGTAAGGGGATTCTCTATTCACCCAGCGACTATGGTTCCAGTTGGCAGCTATTGCCTCCAGCCGGAGGCAAAAATAAACCTGAATACAAAAAGGTTGATCCAGTGCTCGCTCGTAACAACCGAGGTGATGTCGGCATGAAACAGGAATGGGCGAAGGCGATCAAGGCCGAGAAGCCGGAGCTAGCTTTGTCTAATTTTGACTACGGGGCTAACCTCACTGAAGCCATCCTGATGGGCAATATTGCCATGCTGGTCGGTGAAGGTTTTGACTGGGATGCAGAAAAACTTTCATCGTCCAACAAAAAGGCAACGGCTCTAGTGACCAAGGAGTATCGTAAAGGCTGGGAGATTTAAAAGGACCGCATCGTGAGATTTTTCTTTTGCTTGATGCTGGCAACCAGCTTGCTGAATGCTGCCGCAGCAGCGGATAAAGCGAAGAAGAAAACGGCAATTCCCGGAACCTATGTTGGTCAAGTCGATGGGGATCAAGCCAAGGCTATTCTTAAAGCTGACGGCTCAATCGTTGTGCACCCAACCCAGGGAAATCCGGACTTCAAGCTGAGTGGTAAATGGAAATATGACGGCAAATTAATCACGGCTAAACTCATAGATCCGGAAGGCAAGGAGGGAACGGTGATGTTCAAGCCGGCTGGTGGGAGTCTAACGGTTTTGAAGATCGTGAAGCCCAACGGCGAAGTCGAGGAATTCAAGTCGCCTCAATTTGCAAAGAAGAAGGCTCTGGCTGATAAAGGTCCAGCCGGCGTTTATGAAGGTAACTTCGATGGAGAGCAATTGCTGGTTGAAATGGCGCCTAAAGGTGGATTTTTCGTTCGTTCGGCTGAAGATCCGGATGAGGGTGAGATTTACACAGGTAAATGGAAGCTCACTGATAAGGGATTGAGTGCTACCATCACTGATGAGGAGGAAGGAGAAACCATTGTTCGAATGCGTATTACCGACGCAGGTTTTGCACTGGTGGGTACTGTGAATGCGGAGGGTGAGGAGAAATACTTCGAAGCGCGACTCAAGCGGGTCAAACTCTCGAGGAAGAAGGATGGGAGAAAGCCAAAATAAATTTCTCAACGGGCTGCCCAACACCGCCTGTTTACCTCGCCAAAAGGCGGGGTTTTTTAATGAAAACACCCTATGGCACAGGGGTTGCTCACAGTCTATTGACATGCAATTTGCCAGCGAAAAGCTGGAAATTATACCAGAAAACGGCTAATAATGGTCTTTTCTGGGTTTTGTTGTTTGTTGAATGAGGGAAAAAATGTCCGTTGCTGAGGATATAAAAGACAAGGCGAGTGATCTGAGCGAGATGCTTGAATTGCGCTTAGCTGCACAGCAAGGGTACGTTCGTTCACAGTTTACGTTGGCAGTGAAATTGGCAAAGGGAGAGGGAGTTCCAAGAGATCTAGATGAAGCAGTCAAATGGTATGAGAAAGCCGCAAAAAAAGGTTTTGGGCCTGCACAAAACAATCTTGGCCTCATTTTAGCTGGAAACAATTATAGTGCTCCTGATTCCTGTGAGGCGGTTAGATGGTTCCGTAAAGCTGCTGATAGTGGGTATGGCCCTGCACAGTGGAATTTAGCCCGCCACTTACAATCAGGTGAAGGAATTGATCAGGATTTTTCAGAATCCGTCGAATGGGTCAAGAAGGCTGCTGAGCAGGAAATCTCTGCTGCCCAAAATCGTTTGGGAGTTTGTTATTCGGAAGGGATTGGCGTGGAAGCGGACGAGGTTAAAGCTGTGGGTTGGTTTCGTAAGGCAGCAGAAAATGACTTACCGGCTGGTCGATACAATCTTGGGGTTCGACTCCGTGATGGGCGTGGAACTGGTTCAGAACCGGAACTGGCTCGCGAACTTATTGAACAGGCGGCTGAAGGGGGAGTGGTGGGGGCTCAATTTGCACTTGCTCAAATGCTTGTTGCCGATGAAGGCAATGAGCCAGATGAACCTCAAGTGACTCACTGGTATAGACAAGCTGCCGAGCAAGGCCACGTGGAAGCCCAGAATATACTGGGACAACGATTGGTTGAGGGAGTTGGGACTCCTGTTAATCTGGTTGAAGCTTTGCAGTGGTTTGCGTTGGCTGCAGAAAAAGGATGCGTGATTGCTCAATACAGGTATGGACGTCATTTGTTGCAAGGAGATGGGGTTACCGTTAATGGGAGAACAGCTGTCCATTGGCTTCGTCTTGCGGCAGTGGCAGGAAATCTTGATGCCCAGTTTCTTTTGGCCGATGCTTTCGACTCTGGCATGGTGCTCGAAAGGGACCCCGAAGAGGCAATCAAATGGTTTCGTAAAGCTGCTGAAGGAGGCAAAGCAGCGGCACAGTTTATTTTGGCAGTCAGTCTGGAAAATGGTGAGGGCTGTCAGCGGAATATTGAGGAAGCAGTCAAGTGGTACGATTTGGCAGCGGAGCAAGGGGATGCTTCAGCCCAATATAATTTAGGAATGCTGTATTTGCAGGGTTATGGGGTGGTTCCTGACGATGAGAAGGCGGCGCATTATTTCAAATTGGCAGCCGAACAGGGGGTTGTCATTGCTCAATGCAATTTAGGGGGACTGTATGAGCGAGGCCAAGGTGTTGAGGAAGATCATGCTACCGCGCTAAAGTGGTACGAATCAGCAGGGGAAGAAAATTTGACCCGTGCCCAGTATAATGCGGCGGTGATGTATCATGTGGGTCGAGGTTCCGAAATGGATATCGCCAAGGCCATGGAATGGTACGAGCGTGCTGCCAATAACGGGCACGTTTCAGCGCAGTACATGCTTGCAGTACTCTATGAGCATGGCGAAGGCATGGAGAGGGCCGATGAAAAGAAGGCCGCCAAATGGTACCGGGCAGCTGCCGTGCAAGGCATGGCTGAGGCACAGGTATTATTGGCTGACTGCTATTTACGTGGACGAGGTGTCCCTGAGGATTTTGTGATAGCTTACGTATGGTTCAGCTGTGCGGCTTATCAAGGCATCGAGATTGCGGAACGATTTTTACGCCTGACCGAAAGTTGCATGACCCCCAACCAGATTGCCAGTGCGCAGGATAAGTCACGGGCCATGATGGCTGCTTAGCGACCGGTTAGCACCGGGTTGACCCGAGCACGTGCATACAGGTCTTTCCAATCCTTGGATCCATCATCAAAGAGAAGGTGAGTTGTGACGCCGGGCTCGAAGTAGGGTAGTTTGCTGGGCTTCATGAATTTTCTCAGCATGTAATTCACGCCATCGTTGCTTGCCACATACATCTTGCGGCCATCAGGCCAACGGGTTTCAAGTAGTCTTTGGGGCTCGGGACGGGATTCGGGCTTGGGCACCTTGTGTTGGTTTATAACTTTCCAGTCCAGATCTACGCCTAAGCCCGGGCCATCCGGAATTTTGGAGAACCCGTTTTTAACGGTGATGGGTTGTTTAATCGGTGACTTGGAATAGAGCTGGAAACAATTTACGGCCGGCCAGGTTGCATGACTCAGCACGGCCCCGAAGTGCTGCGACCACGCTCCAGTAATGGTGCTGCCCACCAGTTGCAGCCAAAAAGGCATATCAGCCATGGCTGCTACTCGTCCTGAGTTCATGACTCGAGTGGCTCCACCACCGACGACAAAACCGTGGCATACTTTCTCGCGAATGGCGGTTACTGGTTCAGGGTTACCGTAGTGCATGGCGACTGCCGCCTTGGTTTCAGCGCAGATGCGTTGGTTGCCCGGGATGTCGCCTTGCGGGATGGGGGTTTCCACCATCTTGGTAATAGGATACTGCTCCACATGTTTAAGAATGGGGATGCCACGCTCGGCGTCCAGGAGCGTGTCGTTGTAATCGAAGGTGATGGAGAACCCGTCGGGGGCAGCGTCATTACCCTGCTTGGCTTGCTCCCAGATATCAAACCAAGGCCGGCCCTTGGTCTTGAACGCCTTGTAGCCGGCTGCAGCGGCGGCCTTGGCCTCGGTGGCGACATCCTCTGGAGGCAGATCAATATCCCACCATGCAACCGGGGTGGTGTTATGGACCTGTTTGCCGAGTAACGTATGGACAGGGACACCGAGAGACTTGCCCACTGCATCAAAGCAGGCCATTTGCAGGCCCGCACCCAGCTCATCATTCCACATGATGGCTGCGGCGTTTTTGCCCTTGGCAAAATTTACATCGGAGTCAGACGTAGCCTCGTAGGTATAATAGAGCAGGGTTTCACCGAAACCGGTGATGCCATTAGCCAGTTCCACTTCGCAGATTTCGCTATAGACCCAGTGGGGTAATTCACGGGCCATATTGCGCGCGGGCACGGGGCGGTAGGGTAGAGAAATGGTGGTGCGCCGAATATGTTTTATACGCAGACCTGGTTCAGTGCGGCCGGGGCGTGCGGCGGGCTGGAGGGATTGGCAGCCAACTAATGGCCAGAGGGCGGCGGTTGCGGTAGAGGAAAGGAGCCAGTTACGACGGGAAAGCATGGATAGATTGTAGCGTTGGAACGAGCCCTGTCACGGAATTCTATGATATTGATTATGTGGTTGCTATTGACGGATCCACGTTGAATATAAGGTCTTACCGGCCGTTTAATTTCTATTATGAAGCAACTTCTAACAGTTTTTGTAGCCTTGATATTGACGATCCATATTGCCCAAGGGGCGGTTGAAGCTAAAAAGAAGAATAAAGGGAAAGGCGGTATTCAAGTCCTTCTCACCCAACTCGATCTCACTCCAGAGCAGCAGGAGAAAATTGATGAGTTTAATAAAGCTCATCAGGAAAAATACGATCAAGCCCGAAAGCTCAAGGGAGATGACCGCAAGGCTAAACTAAGGGAAATTACCGTGGCCCGTAACGCACTACTCGATGAGCTGCTTACTGCGAAACAACAGTCCAAGCTCAAGGAACTGAAAGCAGCCAAAAAGGGTAAGAAGGAAAAGTAGAAAATCTCTACTCTTGAGGGGCTTCTTTTTTAATTAGTTTATTCAGTAATCCCAATTTCAGTATCAGTCCTCCAATTAGTCCGCCGGTTAAGGCGCCGATGGTGACATCCAGTGGCGAGTGTACACCCAACGCCACGCGCGAAAGGCAAATGGCTCCGGCCCAAACAAAAGGAACCCATATCCAACGTTTTCCATTCGAGACAAGTTCACCAATCAGGTAGCCAAGAATCATTGCGAAGAGAAATGCATTCTGCGAATGACCTGAGGGAAAGGAGAAACCTGTATGAACTTCCCAGTGTCTTCTAACCAATGGGTGAACGGATTGAATAAGCGGGTGATCAGCATTTTCTTTGAACAGTTTCTCTAGAAACTGGGTGCGCTCAGGTTTGCCGCCTTTACCGTAAAGTTCTTTCCCTACAAGAAGGCCTTCTTTTTCCAGTTTAATAACAAAGGGCCGGTGTTTTCCGGCTGCTGGTTTGGTCACAAACTCATTAATCAAGGCAAAGAAGAGAAGCATCGCAAAAAGCCCGGCGAGGAATTGGATTGCTTTAAGGGTCCTGATCTTGAGCCCGGTGTGCTTTGTTGCAACCAATGCGGTTGCCAGTAGCATGGCAAACCCTATTCCCCATTGAGCTCCACTGTCTGAAATCAAAAGCCAGATGCGACTAAAGGGCTGTTCGGTTTGAAAGCCACTGAAGGACAGGGAGGGAATCCGTGCTGCGGCTGAAGTCACAAGAAAGGCAATTATCCCGTAATACAGGACCCTTCTTTGGGAACCCGTATGGGGATTCTCCTTCGATTGCTTTTGTTCTGTGGTAAGTACGGACACTGACGCAGCGCACTTTACGTATGCAGGTGCCAGTGCAAAAGGATTTTCCAACAGCTTGCCTAGCTGCTTCAGCTCAGTATGATCTGGCTCATGAAGCCTTGTTTTCTCCTAGTCCTCCTGTCCCTTCATATTGCTGCAGCCCCTGCACAAAAGGCCGTGCGTGATTCTGTGGACGGGGAAATTCCCTCTTTATTGAAGCTTTATCAGCATCTGCATGCGAATCCGGAAATATCCTTTCAGGAAGAGAAAACCGGCCAGCGACTGGGTGCGGAAATGAAAAAGCTTGGGTTTGAGGTGACCCAGAATGTAGGTGGGTTTGGGGTAGTGTGTGTGTTGAAGAACGGGGAAGGCCCGACTGTGCTGGTACGAACCGATACGGACGCACTACCAGTCAAGGAAGCTACTGGGTTACCGTTTGCCAGTATCCGTACGACCACTGATGACTTGGGAAAGACAGTACCAACTATGCATGCCTGCGCGCATGACGTGAGCATGACATGCTGGAACGGTGTGGCCCGTGTATTGATCCAACTGAAGCGGGAGTGGAAGGGGACTCTGGTCTTTATTGCCCAACCGGCTGAGGAGCGGGGTGCGGGTGCCAAGGCTATGTTGGCTGATGGTTTATTTAAGAAGTTTCCTGTACCTGACTATT
>CAZHJW010000042.1:0-15841 GCA_964533265.1 uncultured Pedosphaera sp. | reverse complement strand
CCGAAGCGTAGAATTTTTCACATCAAACAGATTCTATTGATATGTGCAGTGATGGCATTGGTGGGGTGTTCGCCTACTGTTGAGTTTGCCGACCCTATCGTTGAGAAGACGATTCGTGCGAAGCTCAATAAACCTACGGGCGAACTCACCAAGGCGGATGTGGAAAAGGTGGTGAATCTAGATTTGCGTAGCAATCAACTGACCGATGTGACGGGTTTGGAGAAGCTCACGCAGTTAACATACCTGAGTTTCCGAGGTAATCGACTGGCCTCCGTGAAAGGGCTGGAGAAGCTTGACCAGTTAACGAAGCTTAATCTCCTTAACAACCCCGACCTCACCAAAGCTCAGATTGACCAACTGCAGAAGGCGTTGCCGAAGTGCGCCATTCTCAGCAACCCCACGAAGTAATCATTCCTCACCGGGTAAGTTCTTGAGGGCTTGGGGCTATCTTCAATAGGCAATACATTCTTGCTGTTTTTATATAATTGACTAGCCTCTGCAGAAGAGCTCCCCAGCCGATGCAAACTCCATCATTCCTTTCCCGGGCGACCGGTACACTGACTAATCCTCTTTCCAAGGCAGTTGATTCAATGCGCGAGGTGGTGGCGCATCACGCCGGCGAATCCGATGAGCAAAAGTTGCTCGAAAATATGCTGCAGCTCTTTGTGTTGGTGCTGCGGGCTGATGGGGCCGTTTCCTCCATGGAACAGCAGGCGGTCACTACCTTGGTTCGTGATAATTACGGCGAAGCGGCATCAAACAAGCTCCAGCAGATGCTGGCAGAGGAAAAGGAGCCTGATTTGAGGGCGGTTTGTGCAGGGCTAAGCTGTCTCACAGACGAGGAAAAGGAGACACTTCTCCGCGCTCTTTTCATTTCTTCCTTTGCGGACAACGAGTTTGCCCAGCCTGAGGAGGAATGCCTCCGTAAGATCGCGAATGAGTTGGGGATATCTGAAGAGATTTTTAAACGCGAGGAAACTGAAGCACTGGAGGAACACAATCGCCGAATGAAACTCGTGCGCAGTGGGGCCGGCCTCATTGCCTCAGTGGTGGTGATTGGGGTTTTTGTGCTGACGGCCACCTTTCTTAAGGCCGTGCTGTTTGGGTTGATTCTCGCTTATTTCTTTCTACCTCTTCAACAGAGGTACACACAAAGTTTCCTGGAGGGTGGATTGATTGCCCGTTTCTTTAGTTTAGCGAAGTTGTTGTTGGTCAAGCCGGTGGTGTTTGTGATGGATGCTGTCAGTGGATTATTCCGAAAGCAGCCCAAACCTGAGCCACCACCAGAAACCGAGGAAGAAAAGACAAAGGTGGCCATTGGCCGGGCATGTAATGCGACCGTTCTCACAGTGGCCTTGGCATTGGTATTGATCCTGGGTGGGTTGGGAGTGGTGACGGTAAGTGTACGTCCTGAGAAAATAGATCCTGACCAAGTGCGTGCGCAAATGATTAAGCTGACTGAAAAGGTGGAACGCGTGGATTTTCTCAAGAAGGATGTAAAGAAACTTCAGACACAACTAAAAGACAAAGACGTATTCAATAAATGGAAGGCCAAAATTATGGATCGAATTGGTTCGGACGAGGAAACCAAGCGATCGGTTATGGGCGGGGTTTCCAAGGCACTGGGAGTTGTGTTTTCAGTTTTGGGTGCGATCGGTAATTTAGCCCTGAATACCTTGCTGGGGATTTTCTTTTTCTCATTTTTCCTGGGTAAAATGGCGGCTTATCATCGGAAGCAAGGTGAGGATGTGAAGGAGGGGGATTATTTGGTTCAAAGTTTATTTCAAACCTCCTGGCTGCCGACGACCAGTGAGGAGACACTGCGCAGTGCAGCGGAGGTCATCAACGAAGTGTTGTTAAAGCTCAAGACGTGGGTGCGTGGTTACCTTTGGATTATCATCATTGAGATGATCATTTATATTACGGTCTTTCTCTTGCTTGGGGTACCCTATGCGGTTCCCTTGGGCATGCTGGCAGGGCTGACGGTATTATTACCCTTCCTAGGGCCCATGGTTAGTGCCGCACTTACTCTTGGAGTTTGCGTTGTGACCGGGCATGCGGACTTGCAACTCTTGGGACTGATTGTAGGGACTTATGTGATTATGAACGCAATCGTCGAGCAACTTTTCCTCTATCCGGCCTTCGTGGGTGAAGCCTTGGGGCTTAATGTTCTTGAGACAATGATTGTAGTGCTCTTGGGCGGTCTTTTTGCCGGGTTGGCAGGAATGATCTTTGCGGTTCCCGTAGCAAGCGTTTTGAAATTCATTGTCCCTCGACTTTACCAAAGCTTGCGAGGGGGCGACGAACTTTCCCTCCCTGAGGATACGAATACGGTGCCCGAAAGCGTCCAGTAGAAAATTACTTCGAGATTTTGTATACCTTGGTGTTGCTACGGATATAGATGCCGCCTTGCCCAACTGCCGGACTTCCAAGAATTTGGTCATCAAGGTTAAGCGTTCCAACGATCTCGCCTTCTTCGGCTTCGGTATTCACCACTTGCAACAGGCCGCGTTCATTCACGAAATAAAGGTGTTTTCCAGTAGAAACTGGAGTGGCGCTGAAAGGGCCTTTCAACCGCAGTTGCCAGCCGCGTTCGCCGGATTGGGTGTCGCCGGTGGTGAGGACTCCGGCCTTATTGATGGTAAAGACCTTGTTGCCAATCACAATCGGGCTCGCGGTGCCAAGTTGAAGTCGACCATTCTGCCACAGTTGTTTTGGCGTGTTGGAGGGATCGTCTTTATTGAGCTCCAGTGCGGTGACGCCATTGGAGGGGACATAGAGTACACCTTTAAGCAGGGTGCTAGATGGGATGGTTGAGGCTCCATCATCGTAGTCCCACGCTTTGGATCCGTCCTTGGCACGGACTGCATCAATGCCTTCTTTGGATTGTAAGGCCACCAGACCGTTGGCTAAAAGCAGCGGCGAGGTCCAGTTGGCTGCCTTGGGTCGATCAAGGCGCCAGCGGTTGATACCGGTATTTTTTTCTAGGCCGAGAGTATAGGACTCACTATCGTTTTCCACCTGCACTATCAGAGTGTTGCCGGAGACAACAGGCGAGCTGCTCATGCCCAGACTGTTACTGACATTGGCATAATCAGCAGTGAGACCGCGCAGCCATTGGAGGTTCCCGTTCAAGTCAAGGCAGAAGACGTCATTTGAGGAGAAGACCGCATAGATGTTTTTGCCATCACTACATGGTGTGGGAGCGGCTACACTGGTTTTTTCATGACACATCGTACGTCCGGTGGCCCAGAATTGACGATGCCACACAGGACTGCCATCCTCGGCATTCAGGGCAATTATGTGCAATCGCGTTTGTGTGGGCCCACTGCTACAGGTAAGAATTACTTTGTCTCCGAGCACCAGTGCTCCCGATAAACCTCTCCCAGGCAGAGACACAGACCACTTCAAATTGTCTTTAGACAATTTGGTGGGCAGGTTGCGCTCGGTCGAGACGCCGTTGCCTTGGGGGCCTCGAAATTGGGTCCAATCTGCCGCGATTGTTTGGAGAGCGAAGCAAAGGCTAATGGAAAAGAAATGTTTCATCGTAGAATCTTTATTTAAATTTACTGCTTCGGTCGACGCGTGGGTTTTAGGGTGGATTTGCTGTTGTCCGTCCCGGTGGTTGGAGTAGTCGGTCGGTTGGCTGCGTGAATGGCGGTGCCCGTGGAATCACAGATACGCAACTGGAACTGCCATTCTTTAGTCCAGGGTTGTGTTTGTTCGTTTTGGCAGAGTTTTATCAGCAGAGTGTTTTGCCCTTTGTTCAGCTTCAGCTTCAGTTGATACTGATCGATTCGAATCCCGCGATGATATTCATCGCGGCCGAACACGAGTTGACCATTGTGCCAGATCTTCCAGGCATTTTTGCAACCTAAACGTAGTTCAACCTCACGAGCTTCACTTGCTTTGTATTCGGTATAGGCATAGGCAGTTACTTCCTTAAGGCCATCGCCGGGGCCAGGATAGGCCTTGTTAATGTTCACCATGCCGTACTCGTTTGCGGTAATAAACTCACTCCATTCCACCTTGCCATTTTTGCCTTCGTATACAGCACTAAAGTCGATGGTTTTTTCAGGAGGATAAATCTTATCAAAGCCGCTTCGCTTGGTGTTGTCAAAAGGGCCAACCACATTCCAGTGCATCAAAAATCCAAAATGGCGTGGTAAATCAACTTTTTCATTCAATTGACCTAAGGAGGTGGTAGCGGTCCGGATCTGATCAATGTCACGTGCGGCATTTAATGCCTTACGAAATGATTTAATGGCTGGTTCATTTTGGTTTGCGTCCTTTTGGCGGCTCCCTTCTTCAATCACCTTTGCCACTGCCTCACGTCTTAATTCAACGCTGGGATCGTTGATAAGGCCGGGAATGAGTTTGTCGGCTCGTTTTGGATTGGTTTTTTGGATCAGTTCAAAGGCCAATCTGCGGGCTCGTGGGTCCTGTTGCTGGTCTGCAATAAAGCTTAATAGTTCCTTTTCTGGCAGATTCTTGGATCGGCTGGCGATGGTATCTACACCCGCCCGTAACCAGTTGGCTGCCAAGGGGGATGCCCCTTTCATGGAGGCTAATATTTGAGGCAATATACTAGCGTCAGCTTTTGAGAGCACTTTCCAAGCTTTTCCAGCAGCAGCGTTTCCTTTGCCTTCGGTACTTACCGAACGAATAATCTCTATGGAATCTGAAATGGATGCAGCATGGACTACAAAAAAGAACTGGCTGGCCAAGAGGCCCACAGCAAGGGGTTTCATGCGGGGTAGGGTACCTCCCAACATGAATGATGGCAATCTTTTGGCCTTATCTATCGATTAGATGCCAGATGCATCAAAGGCAACCCTCTAAGGGCTTTGCCTGCAGATCTAAGGTCTTTTTGCAGTTTCTTGATCTCTTCGTTATATGGTGAGGAGATGGTTTGATTGGCCTGCTTTAGGGCAATACCAACATCCATCTTCGCTAGTTCCATTGGAGGAGCTGAGAAATCAGCCGGGGCGGCTTTTGCTGCCACTTCTTTATCGGGAGGGAGAGCTGGGTCTTGTGACGTGCGGGGCACAAGGGAAAACACGATCACAGCACAGGCAGCTACGGGCACCCATACAGGCAGGGTAAAAACGGGTTGTACTGGTTCAGTATGGACCTCTGTAATGGCATTCATTATCCGCGGACGAAGGAAGGCCGGTGATTCGGGTGTTTGTGTTGAGTGCTCTAACAGCGAGACCAGACTTTGCTGGGATTGGTGATGACGGCGACACTCTTCGCAGTGTTCCATGTGTGATTGGGTGCGTTCGTCGGGTTGTTGCCCTTCGTCCAGTGCGTTATCAATTTTCCAGCGATGTATTAGACAGAACATGCGGTGCCTCCTTGTGTAAATGCGATTTGTTTGTTCAGGTTTGGAAAGGGTTCAGGATGAGGATCAGGGGCTGCTTCCTGATCAGGTTTGTCTTCCAATGCGTGCCCCAGTTTTTTTCGAGCACGATGGAGCATGACTTTGACAGAAATTTCCGTGCGTGTAAGCACGGTGGCTATCTCGGCAATACTCAGTTGTTCCTTGTATTTCATCCAAAGTACATCAAATGCTTCTTCCTTAAGAGCCTCCCGGGCAACACGCCACAGGGCCGCGTGCTCTTCAATTTCTGCCAGAGCATCAGCCGGTGTTTCTCTTTCCACTAATTTCGGTTCAGCTACTTCCAGCTCGCAGAGAGTCACCTTTCCGTGTTTCCGGTAATGACTGATGGTTAGATTGCGAGCAATGGTGTAGAGCCAGGTGGCAAAACTTGCTTCGGTTCGATATTGGCCTATCCGTTGCCAGGCGTTGACGAATGTATGTTGCGCGATATCTTCGGCATCTTCGCGAGATGGCGCTTTTTGGCAGAGAAAATTAAACAGGCGTGCTTCATGGCGCTTAACCAGTTCTTCAAACGCATCCAAGGAACCCTGCTGGCATTGCCTGGCCAGTTGCTCATCAGTTTTGTCAGCGAGATCAGTCATCGGCTATTTCTTCTTTGGCGTTTCTTTTGACTCCACTGGCTTCTCTTCCCTGGCTTTGACCAACTGATAACGTAAAGAGGTAGTGATATTTGTCATGGCGGTATCCATGGCCATGCTCACCATTGTTGCATTACGATCGATTTTGATGCTCTTTAAAATTTCTAGGTTCCGCTTGGAATTATCATCTGTTTCGCCAATGCTGCTCAACTGGGCCAAAGCCAGGAGACCTTGGATCATCTGTTGGATTTGAGTACTGGAGTCCTCATCGTCAGCGTTCAGTTTGATGAGACCTTTAAGGTTTCCTTTTTCTTCTGCAAAGGTAAATCCGAGGGCCGTGACCTTCTCAAGAATTTTTGCTTCAGGGGGTACCTTTAGTTCTTTGATTCTCACAGCACCTGCGAGGAAATAGGGTTTCTCTTCAAATTTTAAGCCCCTTGTAAGAATGGTGTTGGCAATCTTCGCAGCCTTCTGGTTCGGGTTTTCCACATCATAGTGCTTGAGTGCAAACTTTACTAACTCAGCGCCACTTCCCATAACGATTAAATTTTCACTGGCAATACAACCATACTTGGTTTCCTCTTCTCCACTTTCTTCATCGGTTTCCTTCCAGGACAGGAGCTTGTGTTTGCCTGAAGTTTCTTCCTTGAAATCCTTGGTATTGTCTTTAGCCAGTTTCAGGAGGTGGTCAGGCTTAAATTTACCGTGAACCAACATAACGCCGTGTTCCTGATCTTCCTCCTGATTCACGCTGCCCATGGCGGTAATGGCAGCTAAATCCTTGCGCGGATCAAACTGCAGCTTGAGTGCCGCTGCAGTAATGGGCAGGGCAAATTCCTTGGCCTCAGTCAGGACGAATTGACCGAGTTGGGTTTTCTTGAATGTCTCCATATCCAGACGCAACACCCATCTGGATGCTCCTGGATCTGCGGCAGTGCGCCCCATCCAGAGCGGGCGAGCAGGGTAGCGGATTGCACGGTTTGTCTTTTCCCCACCTGCAGTAGTCGCATTAGCGTCTGCTGCCACGGCATAAGTGCCCAGCCCCATCAGGGTCAGCAATACTATGAAAACAGATTTCATTAAGTGCCTCAAAACGAGTGTTTTACCTCAATTACCAATATAAATCGAATACGCCGTGATTTGGCCTTAGGTTACAGTTTTTGAGGGCTTAATCCTCTTGGAGCCCTTCACGAAACGCGGTTTTGATATCCTCAGCAAATTTGAATTTTTGGCCTCCCCGAGGCGGATCTGATTCAGGTTCGCGCCTAATCAGGGGGCGTTTGAAGTAGAGTTCGCGCCGATCCTCTTTACCAGGCAAAACAGCCACCAACTCCCATCCTTCCCGGGCATGCTTCTCTAATTCCACATTCACCGAGTCTTTCCAGATGCCTGGCAGCATTTTTGCCTCCCATTGTCGGTGGTTACTCATGAGCTTAATCTATGGAATCAGCTGGCGGCTTTTTCCAGTGTTTCAATGCGTTCGCGAAGTTCCTTGATCTGCTCATCCCGTGCCTCAATTGCAGATGCGGTGAGGTCACTCATTTTATTGAGTGCTTCAGCAAACTGAAGCATTTGCTCTTCTATTTCTTCGTTGGTTAAGCTCACAACGAAACTTGAACATATTTAGCAGATTATTTCAGGTTTAAATTCAGGTTGGACAACAAATGTCCCATATGTTTGGTAGAATACCATTTAGATGATCTTATCGAAAAGGAATCAGAACGGAAATGGAGCGAGTGATGGGCCTCGAACCCACGACCTTCTGCATGGCAAGCAGACGCTCTACCAATTGAGCTACACTCGCGTCCGTGAGGGGCAGAGTATTCTGGAACCCAGAGTTTTTTGCAAGTGGTTTTTAGCCTTCGAAATCGTAGACCACCACGCGTTCACAGCAGCATTTAAATACTTTCTCCACGAACTCCATGTGCATTGGATGCTCTTGGTAGGCATCCTGTGCGGTTTTATCCTCGAACACAAGATTCAGCGCCACTTGATAAGACTGATCGACAACATCCCTGTGGCTCTCGGACATTTTACCACAGTGATAGTGCAGGACACCCGGGCAGGGCTTGAGATATTGTTCGGCCCCAGCGAGCAATTTTTCAGTGGCTTCAGGGACATCGGGCTTGGTCCAGAAAATGACTACGTGCGAAAACATGATGGGCAAAGATACGCGGCACCATCACTGATCTCAACTGAATTTATATCGAACCAAAAAGAACAACATGGACTTGCGGGTGGTGCATCCAAGGCGCATTATGCTCCACCCGCGTAGCTTCCCTAACTCGGAGAAATATATTATGGCTGAAAAGAAAGCGAAAAAATCCACCGGCGGTGATGATAACCGCCAAGCCAACCTTGACAGTGCACTGGCACAAATTACCAAAACCTTTGGCGAAGGCAGTATTATGCGTCTGGGCGATGCAAATTCGCGGTCCAATATTGAAGCGATTTCCACGGGCTCCCTTTCCCTGGATCTTGCTCTTGGTATCGGAGGTGTGCCCAAGGGTCGGATCGTCGAAATCTATGGGCCTGAATCTTCCGGCAAAACGACGGTGATGCTACACGTTGTTGCCAATGCTCAAAAGGCGGGCGGGGTATGTGCCTTTATTGATGCTGAACATGCGCTGGACCCTCAATACGCCCGCAAGCTGGGCGTGAATCTAGACGACCTACTCGTATCCCAGCCCGATAGCGGTGAAGAGGCATTGACCATTTGTGAAACGCTTGCCCGTTCCCGTTCGCTGGATGTGATCGTGGTCGACTCAGTCGCTGCACTCGTACCCAAAGCCGAGCTGGAGGGAGATATGGGGATGGCGACCATGGGGATGCAGGCGCGTTTAATGAGTCAGGCTTTGCGCAAATTGGCGGCTGTCATGAGTAAGGCCAAGACGACGTGCATCTTCACCAACCAACTTCGTGAGAAAGTGGGGGTCATGTTTGGGAGTCCTGAGACGACACCGGGCGGCAAGGCGCTGAAGTTTTACGCGAGCGTTCGAATTGATATCCGCCGGCGGGAAGCCCTCAAGGATGCGACTGGGCAGGTGATTGGCAATCACGTTAAGACCAAGATTGTGAAGAATAAAGTGGCCCCGCCTTTTGCTGAGGCAGAATTCGATATTATGTATAATCAGGGTATTAACCGGGAGGGAAGTATCATTGATGCCGGCATTCGTTTTGGCGTACTTGGTAAAAAGGGGGCATGGATCCAGCACGATGGAGAACTCATTGGTCAGGGAGTTGCCGCTGCGCAAAAGACGCTCTTGGAAAAACCGGAATTAGCCGATTTGATCGTCCAGCAGATCATGGACAAAAAGAACGGAGTGGAACCAGAGGAAGAAGCCGAAGGCGAAGAACCAGAACAGGAAACGGAATCTGTTGAAGCTGCTGAAGAATAATTACAGAATTATGTGTATTTACACAAACCGCGAAGAGGGAGTCGGTGCCAAGAACCGGTTATGAATACAACCCATTCTGTTGCTGCTCATTACGATGGTGAATTTGACGTCGATGCTATCGAGTCATGGGCCACGGAGTTGCGCGAACAATTTCCAGGCGAGGAGATATCGCTTGGGATTGTTTTTACCTCGCCGCAGTTCTTTGATAACGCGGATGAGCTTTTGGAGATTCTTCGTGTCCATGCGCGCATTCCATTGCTGGTTGGCTGTTCCAGTGGCAGCCTTATCGCTAATGCACAGGAATTGGAGAAAGATTCAGGCTTCGTGCTTTCTTTACACCACCTGCCTGGGGCTGATTTGAGCGGCATCCACTTTACTCAAGCTCAGGTGGAGCAGGGGGATAGGGAAGGTTTTTGGCGTGAGAAAACCGGTGTGCTAGAGAGTAACGGATGGCTTGTATTTGCTGATCCCTTTCAGATTAATGGCGAGCAATGGCTTGACCAGTGGAACGCTACCTGGCCTTCCGCGCCAATTCTCGGTGGGCTTGCAAGCGGTGATCAAGAACAGCAACGAATACAGGTCTATCTCAACGGGAAAGTGTATGAGGAAGGCGGTGTGGCTCTCAACGTGAGTGGTGACGTGGCTTTACGCAGTGTCATCTCTCAGGGTTGCACCCCCATAGGTGAAACGTGGACCATTACCCGTGCTGAGCACAATGTGGTTCACGAAATAGGAAACCGACCTGCATACGAAGTGCTTGTTGAAACTTTTGAAGGGTTATCTGAATCGGATAAGGAGAAGACACGCGGCAACCTATTTGTGGGGATGGTCGTAAACGAATATCTGGATGAATTTCACCGCGGCGACTTTCTGATTCGTAATCTTATTGGCGCTGACCCCAAGAACGGGGCTATTGCTGTTGGAGCCTTGCCTCGGGCCGGACAGACACTCCAGTTTCAACGTCGAGATGCTCGAGCAGCCGGCGAGGATCTTGATGAGCTACTTCACCGAGCTACTGAATCCCTTGAAGATGTCTCGGTATACGGTGGTTGCCTTTGCTGCTGTAACGGCCGGGGAACAAATCTCTTTGGGGCTTCTGATCACGATGCAGGCTTGGTTCAACATCATCTGGGAGATATTGGTTTGAGCGGTTTCTTCTGCAATGGAGAGATCGGGCCGGTGGGACAAAACAATTACCTTCATGGGTATACCGCCTCTTTGGCGCTGTTCGTAGAAAAGGAAAACACGTGAGCGACTTGGACGCCCTTTTGCACGATTTCCAGTCCATTACTGAGCCTTTATCTCTGGAGGAACTGTTCCCTTTGCAGCAGCACACCGAATTGGAGATCGGTTGTGGTGATGGTGGGTTTTTATTTGAGTATGCTCAGCGCCATTCAAATCGAAATTTTTTGGGGATAGAGCGTTTGCTTGGGCGCGTACGGAAGCTAAGTAAAAAGGGTCTACGGGAAGGGCTTGCTAACCTTCGTCTACTTAGGATCGAGGCGCGTTATGTTCTCCAATATCTCCTGCCCGAACATGTTTTTGAGGCGGTGCACATTTATTTTCCCGATCCGTGGCCAAAAGACCGGCATCGTCGGCACCGTCTTATCAACGAAACCTTCCCGCCGCTAGTCAGGCGTATCCTCGCGCAAAACGGTGTGATTTACCTGCGGACCGATGATCCGATCTATTTCGAGCAGATGCAGGAAACCTTTCACGATTTAGATGATTTCGGTATGGAAGAAACACCTGAGGATATCGCCGAGATCACTACAGAGTTCGAGCGCCAGTGGCTTGCTGAAGGCAGGCATATCCACCATGCGGCTTACCGGTTGAGGTGACTAAACATCGATCACGGGTCCATCGTCATCATTATGATCGTACTTTTTCTTCTCTCCCCTCGAATGTTGGTTCGGTTGCATGCGATGAAAGTGGGCCTTTGAAGCACCGTTACCCGTGAGAGTATTTGCGATGAGAGTAAAGATGGAGATCACTAATGCGCCCCAGAAAGCGGCCGCAAAATTTTCCACCTCAAATCCATCCACCAGTTCCCCGGTCAACATCAGTAAACCAGCGTTAATTACCATCAGGAATAAACCGAGAGTCAGGATCAGAATAGGAAGGCATCCAAGAAGTAGAAATGGCCGCAAAAATGCGTTTAGTGCGCCGAGGACCAGTGAAGCGAGTAATAAATCAAGTGGCTCATCGTATCGGATGCCACCAATCACATTCACCGCGATTAACACCGAAAAGGTCCCCACGAGAAACTGGTGCAAGAAGTCCTGCACTGAATTCTTGCGGGGCTCGCCTTTATCACTCATGCGTTTTGGGTTAGCAAAAACTGTGCGTCTTGACCTTGTATTGTGACTTTCTCTGTCGATACAGGAACCAACGCAAACTGCCCAGCATTCAGTCTTAAAGAGATGTCGCCAGACTGAAGATTCAGTGAATTGTGTGTTACGGCAATCAGGCGTAGCCCCTCGCCTGGAAGGGGAAACCTGATGCGCTCATCTACTCGGTTATAGCTAAGATGAAATACTCCCGGTTGATCAGCGATAAGATAGGATGAAAAACCTTTGGATCTTAACCAATTGGCAGGGCAAAACGTTGGTTCATGGTCTTTGAAATCTATCGCCTGCAGCGCTTGTTCTATGTGGAGTTCGCGAGGTTGGCCATCAAAACCAATGCGATCCCAGTCATAGATGCGGTAGGTGGTATCTGAGTTTTCTTGGATTTCAAATACCACGGTGCCTTCGCCCAACGCGTGCAGTCTTCCGCTGGGGATGAAAATGGAATGGTTGGCTTGAGCCGGAAGGGCATGCAAACACTCATCAAAATCCGGCTGATTGATACGTTCAGTAAAGCTGGTTTGAGTAACATCGGCTGGCAGACCAGCGATGAGGCGGGCGGTTGGTTCGGCGTGAGCTATGAACCAAGCTTCGGTTTTGGGCTCTCCTGCGAGAATTTTGGCCATTGCTTCTGGTGGATGCACTTGAACAGAAAGATCTGCTGTTGCATCAAGCAATTTGGCAAGCCAAGGAAAGCGATCGTTTTTGGCAGGAGAATCACCCAGAAGTTCTCCTTGATGGTTCTCCATGAGCCAGCGAAGCGAATGACCTTGCAGTGGGCCATTAGTAATGATGCTTTCTGCGCCGGGTCGATCGCTAACCTCCCAGGATTCACCGATCGATTTGCCTGACGGAAGGGCTTTGCCAAAGAGGGTCTCGAGTCGACGACCGCCCCAGATACGTTCCTGAAAGATGGGTTCGAAAGTAAATGGGTAGAGCATGGGCTCAGCCCTCAATGTACTGTCCGTGTCGCCGGTATTTTGCGTATCGTTCTTTCAGGCGTACTTCTGGATCGATTTTTTCGAGTTCCTCTAGATTCTTTAGTAGCACATTTTTCAGCGTGTTAGTCATCGCCGGATGATCATTGTGTGCGCCTCCCAGCGGTTCGGGAACAACCTCATCAACCAGACCTAATTCGAGCAGGTCATCCGCGGTAATCTTCAGAGCTTCCGCCGCCTGTGGGGCCGCCGCGCGATCTTTCCACAAAATTGCTGCGCAACCTTCAGGGCTGATGACGGAGTAATAGGCGTTCTCTAGAATTAAAGTGCGATCACTTACGCCGATACCCAGTGCACCTCCGCTGCCGCCTTCCCCGATGACTACTGATATCATAGGTACACTGAAAAGCGCCATCTCGCGCAGATTAATGGCGATAGCCTTGGCTATGTGACGTTCCTCTGCAGCTACACCCGGATAGGCACCAGCAGTGTCTATCAGGCAAACGATCGGTAGACCAAAGCGATTAGCCATACCCATTATGCGTAAGGCCTTACGATAGCCCTCAGGATGAGCACAACCGAAATTACGCTTGATGTTTTCCTTCGTGTCACGGCCCTTCTGCGTGCCGACGACCATTACCCGATGTTGACCAAGCATGGCGAAGCCCGCCACCATCGCGTGGTCGTCGTGAAACAAACGGTCCCCGTGTAGTTCAGAAAACCCGGAGAAAGTGTGGTTGATATAATCGAGTGAATAGGGGCGCTGTGGATGGCGCGCAAGCTGAACGCGTTGCCAAGCGGTGAGGTTGGAGTAGAGCTCGCGTTTCTTGGATTCGATTTTCTCCTCAAGCTGGCGAATTTCATCACCGATATCGACACTCACGTGTGTTTCTTCAGGATGGTCACGTAGATCCTCCAGTTTGCGCTGTAGGTCTATGTAGGGCTTCTCGAAATCCAGCAGGTGCTTCATTCAGGGGTCAAGGTAACGGGTTGGGCGGCCCTTCGCAATCGGGAACTCTACTCAGCTCAACCATAAAATCAGGATGATTTCGGCTAGTGTGAGGGTGCCTAGAAGTATCCACATGATTGTGTCATGAGCATGGAGGTTCTTTTGTTGGACGTTTCCCAGCCAAAACTGGAGTTTTCCAGTTCCAATTTCAATGTGATCTCCGTTGCGTAAGGGCTGGTTCTCTGTAAGCGGTTCACCATTTATCATGGCAGTGGATTCCGGGTTGCAGCGAATGAGCAGGCGGTATTCTATATCAATGTCAATCTCCAGGTGTCGGTCCCAAATTCCGGGATCAGTCATTTGCAGATCACAATTCTCTCCACGACCAATTACTAGGGGAAAGGTGTTTGCTGGATAATAATGACCGGTCAGCTGGCCTGCTGTGATGTGCAGTTGCCCTATAGAATTCGGATTAAGATCAGGTTGAGTCATACTCCTCGGTTTGCTCGCCAGAGAAGGAATCCACCGATGGCCTGAAAAAGAAACACCGGAATCCAAACAATGTAATGAGGGAAGAGATAAGGTTTATTTTCTAGTGCCTGTCCAAGAATGACGAAGCTGTAATACAACAGAATCAGTATCAGCGCCATGGCCACCCCGGCTGTCGTTTCGCGCCGGTGTGCACGGATTCCGAGGGGAATGCTAACCAAGGTAAAGCCTATGGCTGCAAAAGAGAAAGAGACTTGCCTATGTAGTTGTACTTTGAGAGGAGTTCGATCCATTGCAAAGTGATCACCTGTTTGGATGTCTCCATCCAGGATTTCCAACACCAGGTGAGCCGATGTGCTTTGGCCATTAAAACGGGCGCGCCCCACGGTTTTTCCTTTTCTTAATAAGGCCAATTCCAAGCCGGCGTCAGGAGGAGTTCGGGTGGCGTAATGGGCAAGGGCAACCGATCCATTACTATCGACATTAATCACCTCGCCATGTCGTTTTAATTCTCGCCTCAACTGCCTAAAGGTCAGGTAACTGAGCTTTGGTTTGAAGATGCGTTTTTCCATGTCCGTAAGAGCAATGGGTAGCATTATTTCTCCACCGGCCATGGGCATCCATTCGGGACTGACTTCCTCATTGGATGTGGAGTTGGTTTCGTTTGGTGTTCCAGTCGGATCAGTTCCACCAAAGATGGTTGAAAGTTTGTCGGCACGTACATCCACCTGTGCTTCAAACAGGCGGAACATGAACTGTTTGGTTTTTTCATCGTATCCCACTTCGCCTCGGGCGGCTCGCGTACGTTGAATTAGCTCTCCGTTTTCAATTCGATTTAGGAGGATATTCCGCATCGTCCATTGATTCGGATCGGTTTTGTTCTGATCAAGCCGATCAATATAAATCACGTGATCAGGGACTTCGGTCACAAACGTGTTTTCTGTCAGCAATGCGGCTGGGTTGGCTTTGGCCAGATTATAAACCAGCTCCTTATATGCGGTCCGACATTGAGGAGCGATTTGCAGATTAATCCAGGCCGAGAATCCGGATATCAGAATACTGAAAAGAATCACTGGAATAACCAGACTTATCAGGCTGATGCCGCCGGCTCGGGCTGCGATAAGTTCCTGATCGGCACTAAACCTGCCGAAGACCAGTAGCATGGCTGTGAGCAATCCCATGGGTAGGGAAAAGGAGACGACAAAAGGGACGAGTAAGGCGAAGGCCTTGGTGACACCCCAGAGCGAAGCCTGCCCCTTAACAACCAGAGCCAGAACCTCCTTCATGGCATTCCCCATCAAAAGCACAGCTGTAAAAATGCCCACTGTAAGTGCTAAGGTCGCCAAAACCTCTTTGAGCAAATACCGGTGGAGTGTTTTCATGCCTGAAGGAGACTCATGTCCTTGGGACGCAATCTACGGCAACAAAGCTTTTGTGTCACGTTTGTGGCAGAAGTAAAAATGGTGGCTGGACGCGGGTTCGAACCGCGGACACACGGATTTTCAGTCCATCACTTTAACACCTCACACTGTCCCGTACACTGATATACAGGCATAAACTGTAAATCACTCACCCTCTAAAACGGCTCATATAGCTCATATTAGACACACTGACTTGCACAGAATTTGCACAAAATCACCGCCGGGGTTTGATCGACTTTACCGCCCCTCGCGGGATGGCGATTCTCCGTTGCCCTGACATGGGCCAATCGTTAGCCTCAATGGCATGAAACAGAAT